>DAIDJC010000038.1:0-5669 GCA_027451565.1 Limisphaerales bacterium
GAAAGAGAATCAGGAATCCAGGCTTGTTTCGCTTGGAGAAGATCCAATCAAAATGGTGCGTAATCGTTCAAGGATTGAGAGGTGACGGCTTTTGCGATGCCTGCTCGGTGGATGAGATTCCTGATAATCGTGCCCGTGTTGTCTGTCTTTCGGGGGAGCGGGTGGCCATTTTCAAATATGACGGCAAAATATTCGCTGTTTCAAACGTGTGCCAGCATCAAAACGGCCCACTTGGAGAGGGTAGAATTGTCTTTGGCTGTATTACATGTCCGTGGCATGGCTATCAATATAGGCCCGAGACGGGGGAATCACCGCCGCCGTTCAAGGAAAAAGTCGCCACCTATGATGTGCGTGTGCAAAATGGCCGCGTGTTTGTTTTCCCAAAACCCAAAATGGCTGGAATGAGCGCTCCGACGGCGTCAACCCGACAATGAATGAGCCATTCTACATAGGCTGGCAGGATCGCCCCGACCCGGAAATCAAAAGATTTATCATCCGCTGCGTTCTGCTGTTGCTTTCCGTTGGGTTGGGTTTTGCCATCGTACTGGCGAGAATGCAGCGCACCATTGGCGTGAGTGTGTTTGAGTGGGGAACTGAAAAAAAGTTCTCCGGGATCATGAAGGCAATGCCTTATCCCCACCTGATAGTGCCCAGGCCGGGCGCGTCCGGCGCGGCAGTTAGTTTTTCCACCTATTATCTCGTGGCGCCTTTCAAACACGGTCTGGATCCCGCCAGTGTTGCCGCGCTCGACGGCAGGACGGTTTCCCTGCGAGGCACACTGATTTATCGGGAGAATGAGACCATGATTGAGGCAATTCCCGATTCAATCAAGGCATCCCTCCCTCAAATGGAACGTCCTGCGGGGCTGGAAAATGTCAGCCTTGGCAGGCAAACTTTTGACGGGGAAATCCTGGATAGCAAATGCTATTTTGGCGTCATGAACCCAGGGCAGTCTGTTCCGCATCGTGACTGCGCCATTTTATGCATCAGTGGAGGCATTCCCCCCGTCTTTCTTGTGCGGCAAAAGCACGGTGGGCCTCTCTACCTTTTGCTGGCCTCCGCAGACAACAAGCCGGTGAATCAACAGGTGCTCGACATGGTGGCGGAACCTGTTGAAATTCGAGGCGAGGTGGAACGCCAGGGGGAACTGCTTATTTTGCGGGCTGATCCATCCACCTACCGGCGGTTGAACGCAAGGTCACCGTAATATAAAACCCCAATGTTTCCAGAGTGGTGGGAAAGATTTATCCGAGTGCGATTTCTGAGGGGTTTTTTCCTCGGAATGGGAATCCTGCTTGTTCTTGCCGTGGGAGTATTGCATGGGATGTCCGGGATGTTTTCTGGTTATGACGATCCCGCACGCCTTGGATTGCCCGTTCATGTGGCTCAAACCAATGGGTTTGCGATTCGGTGGGTGGAAAAGCCGGGTTCTGCCGGATGCTCTGGCATTAACCTTGTTTTCATTCATGGCACACCTGGAGGCGCGGGCGTGTGGCTGTCGCAATTCCAAACGCCATTCACCAATGCAAACCTGTACGCCTACAATCGTCCCGGGTTTGAAGGATCCAAACCGGCTTGTGCCCTGCCGCATTTGGAAATGCAAGTGGATGGCCTTATGAGCCTCTTGTCCTGCCTGACCACGCAAAAGGTCGTGCTGGTTGGGCACAGCTATGGAAGTCCGATTGCATTGCTCGCAGCGATTGAGCATCCGGATAAAATCCAGGGCGCCCTTTTGATTGGCGGCGATGTGGATCCAGACCAGGAAAAGCCGTGGATTTTGCAATATCTCTTTGGCTGGCGCATCACCTCATGGGTTTTGCCCCAGGACCTGCGGCAATGCAATCGTGAATTGCTCACCGTGCGTTCCGACCTGGTGGAAATGCAAAAGCTTCTTCCTGACCTTTCCGTGCCGGTTGTGATGTTGCACGGGGATCACGACAATCTTGTGCCGGTTGAAAATGTGGCGTGGATGCAGCGGCAAATGGATGTTTTGGGCAAAACCAATTTATTCTCCAAAATCATCCTCCCCGGCGTGAACCATTTTATTCCATGGGAACATCCCGGCCAGGTTGAGCGCGCGATTGGACTGCTTGACAGCATGATTGTCCGCCAAGCCACGCATTCAGTGGGCCACTGAAAGGATTCAAGAACAAACCCAGGCATCTCATTGCCGGGCCTGATTCAAGGAGGGCTTTGGCTTTGGAAGACTTTTGGCTATCATGCCTGCGTGAAGCGTTCACGAAGACAATTTGTCCGCACGATGTTTGCCGCCAGCCAGGGTTTTTTGGCGGCGTCCATCCTGCCATCCGGCCTGGCCCTGGCTGGTGAGGCCATTCTAACGAATGGCCCGGCGCTGGACTTTTTTGTTATTGGCGATTGGGGACGGCGTGGCAACGCCTGCCAGTCAAGGGTTGCCGGCCAAATGGCGGCTTTGGCGCAAGTCAGCAAGCCCTCATTCATTCTCTCCGTGGGAGATAATTTTTATGAGGATGGCGTTTGCAGCGTGAAGGACCCGCAGTGGGAGGAATCCTTTGAAAAGGTCTATCACCAGGAGTCCCTGCAGGTACCGTGGTACTCCATTTTAGGAAACCACGATTATCATTCCCCTGGCAATTGCGACGCACAGACACAATATCACCAGGTGAACGCGCGATGGAACATGCCTGCGCGGTATTACAGGCAGTCTTTCAAGATAAATTCGAGTGTGGTGGCGGACTTTTTCTTTTTGGACACCACGCCCATGATCGGGAGTTATTATTCGCTTTTATGGGGCCGCAAAACCCGGTTGAATGTGATGACCCAGGATGTTCCGGCCCAACTGGCCTGGTTCAGGCAGGCGTTGCAGTCTTCCACCGCACCCTGGAAAATTGTTGCGGGGCATCATCCAATTTTCTCGGGAGGCGGACATGGTGATTCCCAGGAATTGATAGAAAGCATTCTGCCACTGCTGAATGAGTTCAATGTGCACGCCTATTTCAACGGTCACGACCATGACCTGCAACATTTGGTTTCCAAGCGTGTCAATTTTTTCGATTCAGGCTCCGGGTCGAGCCACAACCCCACTTTTTTCAACATCCATTCGCGGTTTTCCAGTTCGAGCCCGGGTTTTGCCGCAGTGCGGATGACAGCGGATTACATGCAGGTGCGGATGATGAATGACCATGGCCGGTGCCTTTACTCGACCATGGTGCCGAGGGTCTGAGGCTTGAACCGTCAAGAGAAGGTGCAGGCTCGGTTTGATTGCCTCCCCTATTTCCCTTGGGATTGTTCAGATGGAAAAATCGCCATAGTCCTGGCGCGCGCGTTCCACTGGCGGCAGCAGCATGCCTGCCCCCACGGTGGCGTGGGTTCCCGGCTCAATGAGGATGAAGGAGCCGGTAAGGCGGTTGACGGCATAGGCATCGTAAACCAGGGGTTTGGACGTTTTCAGCCGAATAGTACCGATGTCATTTACCGCAAGGCTGGCTGGATTGAGTTCAGGCTCCAGGTTTTGGAAATTGATCCGGTTTTCAATCAGGGTAACGACGGCCTGGACGGTTTGGGTGCTGTGTTTCAGGAGATATTTTTTTCCTGCTTGAAGCGGTTTCAGGTTCATCCAGCAGACTCGAGCATTCACGGAGGATTCGAGGCCGGGCAGGTCTTCCAGACCCACGATCATGTCGCCACGGCTTACGTCCACGTCATCCTCCAGGCAAAGGGTCACGGACTGCGGACAAAAGGCCTCCGGCAACGGGTTGTCGTGGGTGTGGATATCGCGAATGCGGGATTTGATTCCCACCGGCAAAACCAGAACTTCCTGTCCTTTGCGGACAATCCCACCGGCAATTTGTCCGCTCAATCCCCGAAAATCATGAAGTGTGGCGTTTGTGGGGTTGTTGGGGCGGTTGACCCATTGGACGGGAAAGCGGAAGGCGGTGCCATTCCAATCGCTGGCGATATGGACGGTTTCGAGGTGGCTGAGCAGGGTGGGGCCTTCGTACCAAGGGGTGTGGGTGGAGGCATCCACCACGTTATCGCCAATGAGGGCGCTGATGGGAATGAATTTGACATCCCTGAACCCGCCCAGTTTGGGCAGGAAATTTTCTATTTCATCGCGGATTTCCAGAAAGCGTTCAGCCTTCCATTCCACCAGGTCCATTTTATTGATGGCGATGACGAGGTGGGGAATACCGAGGAGTGCGGCAATATAGGCATGGCGGCGGGTCTGCTCGATGACACCCTGGCGGGCATCCACGAGGACAATGCTGAGATTGGCTGTGGAGGCGCCGGTGACCATGTTCCGGGTGTATTGCACATGGCCGGGCGTGTCTGCGACGATGAATTTACGACGGGGAGTGGCGAAGTAGCGGTAGGCCACATCAATGGTGATTCCCTGTTCCCGTTCGGCGCGCAAGCCATCGGTGAGATTGGCCAGGTTGACGAGGCCGCCACCGCTCAGGTCCGCCGCGTTTTGAAGGGCCTCGACCTGGTCCTCCATCAGGGATTTGGAGTCGTACAGCAGCCTGCCTATCAAAGTGGATTTTCCGTCGTCAACACTGCCGCAGGTGTTGAACCTCAGTAGTTCTATGGGATGGGGTGTGGGCATGGCATTAAAAATATCCCGCTTTTTTGCGATCTTCCATGGCAGCCTCGGAAGCCTTGTCATCGGCGCGGGTTCCGCGCTCGGTCACGCGGGCTGCCGCCACTTCGGCGATGATGTCCTCGACGCTGTCTGCAGGGGATTCAATCATTCCGGTGCTGATCATGTCAGCGATGGTGCGGACTCTTACAACGAGTTGCCTGACCTGTTCGCCGGGTTTGGGTCGGGCGCCTGCGTAGGGGTCCGGGCGGGAACCATCCACATGGGGCGGGGGCACGGGGAGCCACTGGCCGCCCCGGAGGAAGCATTGCCGGGAGTGGCTGAAATAAATGGATGGCACATCCAACTTTTCCTTGCGTATGTATTCCCAGACATCCATTTCAGTCCAATTGGAAAGGGGAAACACCCGCATGTGTTCTCCGGGATTGACGCGGGCGTTGTACAAATTCCAGATTTCCGGGCGCTGGGCCTTGGGATCCCACTGGCCGAAGGAATCTCGAAAACTGAAGAATCTTTCCTTGGCCCGGGCTTTTTCCTCGTCCCGACGCGCCCCGCCGATGGCGCAATCGAACCTGAATTCCTCGATGGCGCCCAGGAGCGCGGGGATCTGGAGTTTGTTGCGGCTGGTCTCTCCGGGGGCAGGGTGGGCAAGGCCCCTGGCAATGGCATCCTCCACCGTGCGCACAATCAATTTGGCGCCCAATTGCGCCGCCCTGCGGTCGCGAAACTCGATGAGTTCGGGGAATTCATGGCCTGTCTCGATGTTGAGAAAAGGCATGGGAATATCCGAGGGACGAAAGGCTTTTTCAGCAAGTCGCAACAGACAGATGGAATCCTTGCCGCCGGAGAAAAGCAGGGCGGGCCTTTCAAACTCGCCGGCCACCTCGCGCATGATGTGTATGGCTTCGGTCTCCAAATACTCCAAATGGTCAAGATGATAGCTGGTCATGGGGTGGAATTGGATTTGAATAAAATGCTGGCTCTGTCATGGAGCGGTACAGGCTGGTGAGGCTGGCCCGGGTTCGGAGTCAGGCGTGCACTGCCTTGCCTCCCCATGCCGCGTGCAATCCGCACTCCCGCTTGTCATCCG
>DAIDJC010000038.1:5679-9034 GCA_027451565.1 Limisphaerales bacterium
GAGACTGTGGAGGGTTAGATACTGCTCCATATCCTCGTCTGTCCAGTAAAACAAGGGACTTACCTTGATGGAATGGAAATTGTTGTCCAGAGTGACGATGTCCAATTCCGCCCTGTTGGGATTCTGGGCTTTTCGCAGGGCAGTGAGCCACACGACAGGGGCGAGTTCACGCATTCCGCGTTGAAAGGGTTCCAGCTTCATGAGGGTGCTGAAGGCTTTGATTTTTTCCTCATTTTGGGGCACTGCCTCGGGAACGCCACCGAACACCGCCTCATAATGGGCGGCTGTCACGGTGGGGACGTAGGCCTTAAGGTTGAGGTTCAATTTTTGCCTCAGCGAATCGGCATGGCGATAAGTGGCGGGGCGGTTGTAACCGTGGTCCACCCAAAGAACAGGCATGGCGGGTTGCGCCTGGGTGACGAGGTGCAGAATCACCGCCTCGTATGGGCGGAAGTTGGTGGACACAATCGCTTTCCCTTGAGCCTGGCTGATGGCCCAACGAATGATATCAAGCGGTGATTGGTTCCGCAGATTTGCGTTGGCCTGACGAATTTGTTCCTGGGTCATGATGGGAAAATTCAGGCCGCAACAGCTTTGGTGGATTGGCCCTGGCACTCTTGGGCGGATGCCAAAAAGACCCGGTCGCACCAGTCGCCGAAACGCTCGGCCGGGTTGCGTTCCCGGGCAAATCTTTGCAGAACAGGCCGCAGTTCGGTTTCCAGGTCCGATTCCTTGATAACGTCCTTCCAGATACGGTTCAGTCGCGTTCCGGAGACATTGCCACCCAGCCAGACCTGGTAGCGACCCGGCGCCTTTCCGACAAAGGCGAGTTCCGCCATATAGGGACGGGCACAGCCGTTGGGGCAGCCCGTGGAGCGGATGATGATTTCCTCACCTGCGAGACCGGTCTCATTGCACAAAACCTGAATGCGCTCGATCATGGCTGGAAGCATGCGTTCCGATTCTGCCAGGCCGAGTCCGCAAGTGGGCAACGAAGGGCAGGCCATGCCAGCCGCCTGCAAAATGGATGCCTGTAGCCGGGTTTTGACGCCATGAGAATTTAAAACCGCTTCAATGGATGCCTTTTCTTGTTCCTGGATATTTGCCAGAATGACATTTTGATTGGCTGTGAGACGAAATTCCACGCCGGGAAACTGGTCGGCCACCTTTCGGAGCGCAACTTTCTGGGCGTCCTTGACCCGTCCAGTCTGCACAAACAAACCCAAAAACCACGAGCCATCCACCGCCCGATGCCAATCCAAAAGGTCCGCAACGCTGGTGAAGCGATAGGGCTTGGCCGGGGCCAGGGTGATTCCAGCCCTTTGATTCACCTCATTCTGAATAAATGCCACGCCGCGTTCTGCAACCACATATTTCAGGCGGGCATGTTTCCGGTCAGTCCGGTCGCCAAAATCCCGGTGGATGGTCAAAACGGCCCGCGCGACATCCAGCAGTTTGTCCGGGGTGATGAAACCGATGACATCCGCCATGCGGGGGTAGGTCTGAACATTTCCGTGGCTCCGGCCCATGCCGCCACCCACGCACACGTTGTAGCCCTGGAGTTCATCGTTTTGCACAATGGCAATGAAGCCAAGGCAATTGGTGAAAACATCCATGTCATTGACCGGCGGAATGACGAAGGCGACCTTGAATTTGCGGGGCAAGTAGGTCTGGCCATAAAGCGGGTCTGAAAACTGCCGATTCTCAGGCTTGTCCAGGTCCAGTTGCACACCATCTATCCAGATTGAATGGTAGGCAGGTGTTTGAGGGGCCAGAGCCATGGCCAGTTTTTGAGCATCCATTGCCACCCTTTCCCTGGCTTTGGTGTATGCAGGGGTTGGAGATGCCATGACATTGCGGTTTACATCCCCGCAAGCTGCCAGGGTGGAAAGAAGGGATTCATTGATTTTCTTAATAACCGGGCGCAATCCAGCTTTAACAACGCCATGAAACTGGATGCTTTGCCTGGTGGTGATGCGCAAGGTGTTGTTGCCATACTGGGTGGCCAATTCATCAAAAACCTGCCACTGCCTGGCGGTCATGACACCGCCGGGAATCCGGCCGCGAATCATCATGATGTATTTTTTTCCAGTTTTTCTCAAATCCCGGTCGTCCTGCTGATACGATCCGTGAAATTTTAAAAACTGGTTGTCATCATCAGAAAAATGATCGGCAGAATCATTCTGCAAGGTGGAGGCAATTGTCCCCGCCAATGTGGGGATGGCCGACTTGATTTCTTCGTTGTGGGTCCTTTTGACCGTTGCTTCATTACTCATAAACGATTTGGCATGGTACTTTATCCCAGGGATGGGTTCAAGCGCTTGTTGAAGCGGATTGAATGATCAACCCCTCATGTGGCTGGGACAATTTGTTGAAGGGCAATAGTTAATAAAAAAAGCAGGAGAATTGCCCCGGCCATCCACAAAGGCGCCGATGGAATGATGGCCAGGCCATCCACAATGACAATGCCAGCCAGCAGATTGGTGACAAGCAGTCCCACATTGGATGTTTTGCGGGTGAGGAAAGGAAGGATCCAAACCATGGACCAAGCCAACAGACCAGCGCCCATGGCCAGTGTTGAAGGTAAAAACCGGCCAGTATTCATGGCCAGGGCCAAAAGGATGGGTGTGGCCAGCAGGAGCAGGGGCCAATACGGAATAAGGTTACGGGAAGTTTCGCGCCGGGCCACATAGCTTAAGCCAACTATGTAAAAAGCCAGGGCAGCGCCACAGTACACGCACCAGCCGTTTAATCCGTTGGCGCTTCCGGCCCCAGCCATGACATAAACCCAAAAACGGCAGGCGCCCATCAACCAGGGTGAAGCGGTCAAAAATTTGTGCGATGCATCATACAACAGGATAAAACCCGTGAGCACCAAGGCAAGCAGCCCAACTTTGAAATGAACCAGGAAAAGCAAACCCACTCCCAATACAAGCCAGGCAATGGCCAGTTTAAGCACGGAATCCAGGCTGATTTTGCCGGCAGGAATGGGCCGCTCGGGCCTGCGTTGTCTGTCGAAACCGACATCAAAAACATCGTTGAGGTACATTCCGCCCACGTAAAGCAGGCTGGTGCCGGCAAATAACAAGGGCAGGGCGGCGGGATGGCCCGCGCCCGCCAGCCACCAGCCAGCCAGGCAGTCGGACCACACAGTGGGCAAGTTTGAAACCCGCCCGAGAACCAGCAATGTTTTGAATCGACCCGCCATCATTCACGCCTAGCAAACCATGGATGGCATTAAAAATAAATGACCGAATGTCTGGAAAGTGTGTCCATCAGGCAAGGTTGCGTTTTCTCAAGGCGCCCAGCGTCCAGTGGTATTCCGCAGCAAGCTGCTCCTCCACGGTCTTGCTTC
>DAIDJC010000038.1:9044-16268 GCA_027451565.1 Limisphaerales bacterium
TCCACCGCGGCGGCAAAACCGCCCAGGTGTAGGTTTCCATTTCCAAATGGGAGCATAAGCCGGGGTTTTGGCCCAAAAGGTCCAAGACTCCCAGCAGGTGTTCATTGGTGTTATGGAATGGGGCAATGGCGCGGGCATGCAAAGGAACATGAAAATGCACTCTCCATTCGTTTCGCGCGGAATGCGTTGCGGACCGCGGTTTATTTTTGGCTGAATCGAGGACCACTGGCAAATCACGGAATCGAGACAGGCGACCGCTTGGATGGCGGCAAATCACCTGGTGCAGGTACACGTCATCGGCAAACAAGCGAAGCATTTTAAGCGAGCGGGGAGACGGATTGAGGCGCAGGGCAGAGCTCAGGTGAAGTTTGCTGATTTTCAAGCCGGCATTGATCATTCCTGTGATGGCTTTTGATGGATCTTCAAATTGAAGGGCAAAATGACAGGCATCATAATTGACCCCCAGAAAAACCTTAAGGCGCTCGTCGCCGGGTTTGAACTTTTCCATGGCCCTGAAAAATGCAATGGTTTCACGGGTGTTTTCGATCCAGCCAAGAGGTTCAGGTTCCAAGCCCAGATGCAATGAACGTCCGGTTTTTTGGCGCAGTTTGTCCATGTGCCCAATACATTTCCACAAGTTGCGGAACATTTGCCGTTCCTGGGATGGGGATGTGATAAAATCCTTGAATGATCCCGGCACTGTGCTGACGCTGCCCTCCATGCCAGCGGGTAAAATCCGGGCCAGCAAATCCAAGAGCCGATTGGTGTATTCCAGCCGCTGGGGAGAGGTCCAATCCGGGGAGTAAACCTGCTCCTTCACCCTGATTCCGTGGAACTGGCCAAAGGGAAATCCGTTGATGGTAAAAACGTACGCGCTTTTGCGGTCCAGCCAGCGTTGGAAGGAAAGCAATGTTTTAGGATTGCTCAATTCCTGGGAAGCCAAATTTCCAAGGCGCAGTCCTATGGCAAAAGGTTTTCCCGGGCACACAACCTCCCGCACGGCCATCGCGTGGGTTTTCAAGGCATTGAAGACCTCCCTCCACGTTTCTCCCCGGTGGATATTTGTGCAATAGGCCAGGTTTAATCCATGTTTTAAAATCATGAGCAGGCTGGAACAAGCAAGCCCGCACAACATAAGCCTCCCGCCGTGCCGGCGCAATCCGGATCCACATCGGATCCACATCGCGTCCCGAAAAACGGGAAGGCACGCTCTATATGCTGCTGACAGCCGCCTTAATGGGTGATGCCTCTCCGGCTGTAGTGAAGCGAAAGGCTGTATCGGCTTAAAAATTGGAACGCTGGAGAGAAGCTGCTCAATACCAGTTGCGATGACCAGCATTGGATTCGAATTTAGGGGATTGAATAATTTTACCGGCATAACCATTCCAGACAGGCTGACCCATATTTCCACCTATGCCCTTTTTCAACATTAGCCCCAAGAGTGATTTTGCCGGACGTTTTTACGGGCTTCGCAGCGGGGAATACGACGGCTACCATGTTCTGCCCTGGATGGGGACCGGCAATTGAGCGAACTGAAATTGGTGGACGGCCTGGGTTCAAGGGATGAATCGTCCTCAAGTGAAGAGACTTCTTTCATTGCAGGCTTGGTGGAAGGCATTGTTGGCGTGAGGTCAAAACTTCAAGATGGAACCGTTTTGAACATAATCCCCAATATTCTTTAAAACTGAGACGATGATTCTGCGCCGGGGTGGCGGCTCATTGAAAAAAGTGCATAAACATTTGAATCGAGAGCTTGATTCGGTGTCTGTTTTATAGTTGGCTTTGAACAACCATGAATGAGATGAGTGAAAAAGTTGAGTGCTCCTGTCCTGGAGCCTGCGGCCAGACCCTGGCTTTTGGCATTCTGCGCCTGTGGCTGGGAGTAAGGGCGCTTCTCACGGGCATAGAAAAATTTGGGGCCTATCAGAATGTCCAGGTTCCATTGCTGGACCCGAACACCGGCCAACCGGATGCAAGCGGGGTTTTGGTCAATGTGAGTGTCAAATATTATTCACTCACCAACTACGCTGGCGTTCCTGGCTCATTAAAGGACCGATTTGTTCATGAACCGCTTCTGCCGGGTTTTGCCTTGAATGGATTTGATCATTTTTTGGGTCCGGCTTTTATCCTGTCCGGGATCATGTTGTTGCTGGGACTTGGAACGCGGATTTCGCTTTTTATTCAGGGCCTGATTTATGTGGCCTTGACCTGCGGGTTGATTTTGATTCACCAGGATGATGGCATATCGTGGCTTGGCATCCATGTGGCGCTGGTGGCGTTTGCCTTAACGCTGGTGAAATACAATCGTTTTGCCCTGCTCAAAAAATGGTAAAATCAAATCTAACCCGGCGTGATTTTCTGGGCGCCTCCGCTGTGGCCGGGGCGGGCCTTCTTCTCGCCTCTTGCAGTCCGGGCGTCCGCAGCGAGGCTGGAACTTCTGGAAAAGCCGCAGATGACATTCATGTGGCGTTGATCGGGTACGGCGCCGAGGGTGCTGTCCTGATGGATTCCCTTATTAAAATCCAGGGCGTGCGCATCACAGCCATCTGCGATATTTGGGATTATCATCGAAACGAGGGCCAGAGGCTTTTGAAAGCCTACGGGTTTGAGGCCAATGCCTATGAAAATTTCGAAGATCTGCTCGCGAAGGAGAAGGATTTGCAGGCGGTCGTTGTGGCCACGCCGGATTTCTGGCACGCGCCCATCACCAACGCATGTCTCAAGGCTGGTCTGCATGTGTACTGCGAGAAAATGATGAGCAACACGATCGAAGGCGCACGCAGCATGGTGGAAACCATGCGCAACACCGGGCGTCTTTTGCAAATAGGCCACCAGCGGCGCAGCAATCCCCGCTACCTTTTTGCCAAACAGCGGCTGCTGGATGATGCGCATTTGTGCGGGCGGGTCACAGCCGTGCAGGCCCAATGGAACCGCGCCGTGTCCGAGGATTTTGGCTGGCCAAAAAAATTCATCATGCCTGCCGATCAACTGGCCAGGTATGGATACAAAGACATGCACCAGTTCCGCAACTGGCGGTGGTTCAAGGGGCTTGGCGGCGGGCCGCTTTCGGATTTGGGTGCCCACCAGATTGACGTGTTCAATTGGTGGCTGGAAATGACGCCGAAGTCAGTGATGGCCAGCGGCGGAGTGGATTATTATAAAACCCACGAATGGTATGACAATGCCATGGTGATTTACGAATACCCGCTTCCACTGGGCACAGCCCGCGCCTTTTATCAGGTTCAAACCACCACCAGCGCCGGCGGCGGGTATTTTGAGATGTTCATGGGCGATGAAGGCACGATTAAAATGTCAGAGGACCCTTCCATTTGCGCCATTTACCGCGAGGCCCGTGCCCCATCATGGGATGCCCTTGTTCAAAAAGGGTATATCCGGGCCAAGATCAGTGCCGCCGAAGCCGCCAATGCCGTGAAGGTGGATGTGCGAGAGACGGCCCCGCTGGCGGAATATGAAATACCGGTTTTCTTCAATAAACCGCCGCACATGCCTCATTTGGAAAACTTTTTCAATGCGATTCGCGGCACCGCCAAGTTGAATTGCCCCGGAGATGAGGCTTTTAAGAGTGAATATGTCATCCACAAGGCCAATGAAGCCATTCCACTGGGGCACAGGTTGGATTTAACCCCGCAGGAAGTCATAGCATGACTTTTTAAGCAGGCCCCATTATTTATGTATAAAATGAAAATGTTCCATTGGATCAGTCTTGCCACCGTGATGATGGCCCTGCCTGCATTGGCGGATGACCAGGTACCGCTCACCACCCAACTTCCTCCGCCTTTGTTTGTGGGCACGCCGGTGCCAATCAATGTGCCAAATTTGGAGCCTAAGATCACCCACTGGCCGCAGTTCATGGTGCCCATCGGCACCACGAACATGGCCTTGGGAAAAAAAGTGACCTCCAGCGACAGTGATCCCGTGGTGGGAACGCTGGACCTGGTCACTGATGGGGACAAGGATGGGGATGAAGGATCATGGGTGGAACTGGGTCCCGGTCGGCAATGGGTACAGATTGATTTGGGCCAGGAGGCCGCAATCTATGCCATCACAGTTTGGCATTACCATTCCCAAGCGAGGGTTTATCGGGATGTCCAGGTGCAGGTTTCAGACGATCCAGATTTTGCCAAGGGAGTAACAACCCTTTACGACAACTCGGCCAGTGGGCAGGATCGTCCCTACATTGAAACCAACTTGGGCAAATTGATAGATGGCCGGGGTGTCAAGGGCCGGTATGTGCGCCTTTACAGCAACGGGAATACAACCGATAAACTCAATCATTACATCGAGGTGGAAGTTTTTGGCAAGCCCGCCAGCTAGGCTGAAAGGTTTGGTGTTCGGTTTGCTGGCCGCCTTGGCGCTGGCCATTCGGGTTACGGGCCTGGGACAATGTCCCATGCATACGGATGAATCCGTCAATGCCTACATTCTGGGTGGAGTTCTTGGCGGGGGCGTTTTCCATTATGATTCCCACGATCGGCACGGTCCGGCACTGGTTGCGGCCTCCCTGCCCATCGTTTGGCTTGAGGGCAGCCGAAGCTATGATGACCTGAGCGAGAGGGGGGTTCGGCTGGTTTCGGCGCTTGCCGGGGCGTGCACGGTTTTTTTGTGGGTGTTCGCAGTGGAATGGCTGGGCTGGTGCAGTTGCATGGCGGCCGCATTGATTTTTGCCGTGGCGCCGCTTCCGGTTTACTACAACCGTTGTTACATTCACGAGAGCCTTTTTGTGGCTTTTACCTTTGCGGCGGCATTGGCAACCGCTGCGGCTTTGAGGCGGGGTTCACCGTTCTGGGCTGCGGCATCGGGTGCATGCCTGGCGCTCATGATTGCGTGCAAGGAGACGGCACCCTTGCATTGGCTGGCTGCAATGCTGGCGTTTGGACCGGCTCTTTTTCAAGGGGAAATGAAATGGCGCAGGTGGAGTTTTAGGCCGCTGGCAAGGGCTGGCATTTCATTTCTGGCTGCTTTTCTGGCGGTGTTCTGGCTGCTTTTCACTTGGGGGGGGCGCAATCCCGGGGTGTTTCATGACCTTATTCAAGCCGTTCCGCACATGACAGCCAGGGCAGGGGGCCAGGGGCATGCCAAGGAAAGCCTTTATTACGCACGGCTTTTGGCGGGAGATTCATCAGGAATCCCGATGCTGGCCCTGGCCCTGGCGGGTGCGGTTTTGTGCTTCATTCCAAGTCGTCCATCGCCCTCCATAAAGGCGTCTGCGCATTGTCCAATCCCGGACCAAAGCCAGGCATGGCGCTGGTGCGCACTGTATGGACTTATCTTATTTCTTTTTTACAGCCTTATTCCATACAAAACCCCATGGCTGGCCCTCAATTTCTGGCTTCCAATTTCGCTGATGGTTGGCGGTTTTTTTCAGTGGATTTGGGCGCGTTGGCCCGGGCGTTGGCAAAGGTCTGTCGCGCTGGCGGGATTGCTCGGCTTGAGCCTGGCCCTGTGGCATGACACCTGGAAAAGGGATTTTGCGGGGCCTGCCGACCCGTCCAATCCTTATGCTTATGCCCATACCGTGGATGACCTGCTTGGATTGGCACCGCGCATTGAAACCCTGCAGGAACAGCTTCATTTGAAGGATCCGAAAATTGCTGTCGTGGCGGCGGATCCCTGGCCTTTGCCCTGGTATCTGAGGCATTTCAAAAAAACAGGATACTGGCAGCCAGGCGCCGACCCCGGGCCGGCGGATTTTTACGTGACCTCGCCCGAGGCTGCTTCGTCCATGACCCATTTGCTGGCGGGGTACCAGGCTGAATTTTTTGGCTTAAGGCCTGACGTCCTCATTCTGTTGTGGGAGCCTGAGAAACAAGGGGGAAAGCATGATTGAAATTCATGTGTTTGAGCATCGCGCCATGGCCACCACATTCCAAGCGCGCATTCAGGGCGAGGAAAAGGGTTACGCCGCGCAGGCTGCGGCTGCAGCTTTCCAGCGTTTAAATGCCTTGGAATCACTTCTAAGCCGATTCCGACCAGGCAGCGAAATATGCCAGGCGGCCGCCCTGCTTCCAGGCGAATCCCTGCGCCTGAGTGAACCCGTTTTTGCCTGTCTATCCCTCGCCAAGCAAATCGAGCAAATATCGCGCGGCGCCTTTTCCGCAACGCCGGCCGCCTTGCGGCACCAACCCACCGCGCCACTCTGGGAGCTGGATCAGAGGACATGGATGCTCCATTGTCAGAAAGGAAGGCTGGATTTTGATCTTGGTGCCATTGGAAAGGGATTTGCGCTGGATCGGATGAAGGAAATCCTTGAGGAATGGGGATGTGAAATTCATTTGCTCGTTGCTGGGGGAAGCAGCATCAGGGCAGGCCAACCTCCGCTGGACCTTCAGGGCTGGTCCTGCGGCTTGGGCGACAACGATTCTTCCCAACGGTATTGGTTGAAAAACTGTTCTCTGAGCGGTTCCGGCCTGGCGGTTCAGGGAAGGCATATCTTGGATCCGCGTTCAGGCCAGCCCGCTGCCCGGGACGGTCGCACTTGGGCTTTGTGTGACACTGCTGCGGAATCCGATGCTTTATCCACCGCTGCCATGGTGCTGAGCCACAAGGAACTGGAGGAAGTCCTTAAACTCAATTGTCAGTGGTTGGCGTGGATTCAAGAAAAAGATTTGTGGAGATGCATGGGAAATCGTCCCTTACCCGCCCGTGCATGACCAAGGCCTGCGTTTATTGCGGAAAATTGATAATCGTTTTCCGCTCCGAATTGAATGACTATGTGGAGACGGTTTGTTGCTCCACGCCAGTGGTATTCGCGTTTTTTTCGGTTTCCTGAACGGCGGCCAGACAAGCTTGGATGGCGGTCTGGGGCAGGCAATACCAGTCCTCCTGCAATTTGGTGCAGGCATCCAAGTATTCATCACAGTTTTCCTGTGATTTATCCGCGCCGGATTTTGCCTGAAGGTTTGGAAATGTGTTTTTATCGTGAATCAAATCAAAAAACAGCTCTTGATCGGTCAAAAGCGCTCGAATAGATAAATCATGGGCCTGTGCCACCACCGTTGCAGCCGGTTCTATATCCTCGTAAATTTCCTGCCAATACTGATTCGGCGCTCGCAACGCCTTAGCCACTGTGGCCAGACTTATTTTAGTACCGTTGGCCTCCAACCATCGCACAATTCCACGTGTGCTCATGCGCTTGGCTGCTTCGTAAATATATGGAAACAAGTGAAATATAACGCTTCTCTGCATGCAAGACTCCACATTCAA
>DAIDJC010000039.1 GCA_027451565.1 Limisphaerales bacterium
GTCATACAGCCCACAGCCAAGTATGAATCACCGTCGGCAGTCAATGCAGTGGGGTACACGGTGGGGAACAACAGGTTTTTCGCCAGCGCACCGGGCTTGGTGCTTCCGGAAGTCTTCTTTTCGGACGCGCCTTTTGCTCCTTTGAGCGCCGTCACACTCTCTGTGGACATGTCCGCCCAGCTTTTTTATGGCAACTGGACCCCCAGCGACGGTGTTTTCTGCCAGGGCATTAATGGGGACTGGAATAATGATGCAGTTAACACCATGACCAACATTCCCGGCGCTGCCAACACCAACGTGTATTACGTGACCTACACTCTGGGCGAAGGTTCATCAAATCCCTATAAGTTCACTTACAACGGCGCCACCGGCACAGTTTACGAAAGCCCTACTTCAACAGGTGGAAACAACCGGGTACTGACCGTTCCTTCGCAGAACCCCTATTCGGCGCCGACACTGTTTTTCAGCGACCTTTTGATTGATGACTTGCTGGAGTCCAATGTGCAGGTGACATTTTTTGTGGACATGAGCAATGCAGTTCAATATGGAACATCCACGGCGTTTAATCCCGCAACTGACAATGTTTACGTGAATGGTACCTTTGGTGGAAGCTGGCTTAACTGGGATCCAATCAGCCTCGCCAACAACATTTTAACCAATACACAGCCCGCCAATCCCAATAATTACATTTACTCGGGCACATTCCCGGCCAACGCAGGCCAGGCCCTTGGCGTAACGTACAAATACAGCATCAACGGATCAGATAATGAGGCGGCCTCAGGCAACAACCATTACCGCCTGGTGCGTTCCCTTGCCAGTGGCTCCTATGTGTTCCCCGTGGACACTTTTGGAAACCAATACGGTGAGCCGTCCTTCGGCGAATTGAAGGCCAGCGCCGGTTCATCCGGCTCCGTGCAACTAAGCTGGCTTGGAGCTCCAAACGTGAAGGTTCAAACCCGCAACAGCCTGTCTGGCGCCGGCTGGACCACCCTGACAGGAACAAGCGGAGTCACATGGTCGGCAGGAACCAATTCACCCAATGGTTTGGTGAGTGTCACCAACTGGCCCGCTGCGAGTGGCAGCACCTATTTCCGGCTGGTACAGCACTGAAACAAATCCCAAATTGACCCATACCAACCCCGTCCGGGGCTGCAGATGCCCCGGGCGGAAAATGGAAAGGCAAATGTCAAATGAAGAAGCCAAGTGGAAAAAACGGTTTTACCCTGATCGAACTTTTGGTGGTCATTGCCATCATTGCAATCTTGGCAGCCATGCTTCTGCCAGCCTTGAACAGCGCCAAACAAAGGGCGATCAGCATCAAATGCATGAACAATTACAAGCAGATTGGCTTGGCTTGGTTTATGTATGCAAATGATAATTCCGACCGCTTGCCCAGCAATAACGATGAGTTTTCAGAGCCCGGAGCGGTAAAAAAACTAAACTGGATCTGCCCATACGGTATCACTATGGATTGGAGCGGCAGTCAAAAAAACACCAATACCCTTTACCTCACCGTGGACAGCCCCATCCTCGGCACAGCGCTTCTGGGTAATTACGTGGCTAACTCGCTCACTATCTTTGTATGTCCAGCCGACAACAAATTATCAAAGGTCCAGACCCCATTGGGTTGGAATAATCGCATCCGCACCTGCGCCATGGATGGGGCCATGGGAGACGGAACCAAATGGTTCCAAACCCCCAATGGCGGAAATTGGCCTGCATTTTACAATGTGAAAAAATTGACCGATATGCATTATCCTGGACCATCCGACTGCTGGGTGGTTACGGACGAACACCCGGACAGTGACGATGATGCCACCTTTTACGTCAACCCGGCGGATGCCAACGGCAGCGGCACCTCCTTCACCGAACTGCCCGGCAGTCTGCACGGCAAAGCTTCAGGAATGGTATTTGCAGATGGCCATACCGAGGTCCATGCCTGGAAAGGATCCATTACCACCCAGCCGGTCACCTTCGTCACCTATCTCCAGAATGTGAATGTGGCCTCGGACATTAACAGCAAAAATGATCTGACATGGTTTGCGCAGCACACACCTGCCAACTAGAATCATAAGCCAGGGCCACTCGCGCTTTTAATATCATCCCCAAGGGTTGGATGCTTGGTTAATTTTAAGGATTTAATACAGATGCAGATTTTATCAAAAATTACAGGCTGTCTTTTATCAGTCTGCCTTCTGGGACAAATATGGGAAAATGGATTGGCGTGGGCAGGTCCGGGCCCGTTGGCGGGGTTTGAAGCGCGCCCTTCTCCAGACTGGCTCACGCAGGGAACCATTTATGAGGTTTTTCCCCGCGATTTCTCACAGCAAGGCAACCTCAAACAAGTCACGGCAACATTGCCAGAATTGCAGAATTTAGGCGTGAATATTCTCTGGGTTATGCCCATTCACCCAATCGGTTTGAAAGGTCGCAAGGGCACCTATGGCAGCCCCTACTCCATCCGGGATTATTATGCGGTGAATCCTGATTATGGGAGCCTGGCGGATTTTCAGGATTTGGTCACCAAGGCGCATGAGCTCGGGATGAAAGTGATCATGGATCTGGTCGCCAACCACACCTCTTGGGATAGTGTGATGATGAAGCACCCTGAATATTACAAGCAGGATAGCTCCGGCCACATCATACCACCTGACCCAGGTTGGACAGATGTGGCAGGATTGAACTACCAAAACAAGGATTTAAGGCGGTACATGATCCAAATGATGGAATATTGGATCAAAACGGCGGATGTGGATGGGTTCCGTTGCGATGTGGCTTATGCCGTTCCAACTGATTTTTGGGAAGATGCCCGTAAAAACCTTGAGGCGATCAAGCCAGACATCATGATGCTAGCCGAGGCGAGCAAGCCGGAACTACTCACCAACGCATTCAACCTTGACTACTCGTGGCCCATCTTGCACAGCCTTGACAACGTGATCCTGCGTGGCGCACCCGCCTCGGACCTGCGCAGCACTTGGGTTGAAAACAAGACCCTGTTTCCGGCAGGCGCCTTGCACATGATGATTTCAGACGATCACGACGAGGCGAGGGCTATTTCCCGCTATGGCATCAACGGTGCCCTTGCGGCCTCCATCTTGATGTTCACCATGGACGGAGTTCCGCTGGTTTACAATGGAATGGAAGCCGGAGATGCCACTGAATCAGGCGACCCGGCCTTGTTCTATAAGTTGCCCATTTTCTGGCATCCACGTGAAAGACCGGATTTCCGGGCCATTTACCATGATTTGATCGAATGGCGCAAACAATACCCGGCGCTCAGCTCCGGTCAGACGACTTGGCTGACCAACACAGACCCTGACGACGTGGTGTCCTACATGCGGCACGACGAAAAGGATGAGTTCGTGATTGAAATCAATTTTTCAAGCCGACCCGTGGATGGCACCGTGGAACTGGAGGGAGTGGGGGATTTTCGGGCAATGAATGTGAACGGAGTGACTAACCAGGCTCCAGACAATTTGACACATTTCCAACTGGGCGGCTACGGCTGGAAAATTTATCACCGCAGCATCCTGAAACTTGCCGAGCAAAAATAGGATTTGGGATGGCAAAACCGCCCATTTCGGGAATTCATGCTGGCCTTGGGGCGAACGGCACCCTATCCTGAAAGCATGATACCGTTGAGCAGGCCCGAAGTCATCATCACTCACGAAAGTGACTTGGATGGGTTTGTGGCAGGCTTGCTCCTGCAAAAACTGGCTCAAAAGCTTTTCCAAAAAACCATCCCACTCGAAGCTTATCACTACAATTATTGGAAAAAGCGGGAACTTCGAGAAAAGTCCGCCTGGGTGACGGATTTTGCCTTTGAGTCAAGGATGGATAAACCGGATTGGACCATCATAGACCACCATGTCACTGATGCCCTCCCCAAGTCATCCCTGCTCATTCATGACCCGGCCAAATCCGCGAGTCTGCTTTGTTATGAATTATGCCTCGAGCACGGCTTGGGAAGCCCGGTTTTGGACAAAGTGGTGCACCTGAGCAATGTCGCGGATTTGTTTCTGGAAAACGACCCGGATTTCGTCATTGCCAACGATTACGCCAATCTGGTCAAGGTTTATCAGTTTTGGAACCTGCACGCCATTTTGGATGGCAATCTTGAGGCCCTTCTGGACCATGCGCTTTTGGAGGTCATGGCCGCAAAACGCAAGGTGGAGGATCCGCTCGGGTTTGAATGGAGTCGCAAAAATATCGTTGAAATTTCCCCTTCCGTTGGGCTGGTGGACACCTTGGTCGGAAACACCAATCTGATCATCCACTACCTTTTGGCACGCAAAGCCACGCCCTACCCGGTTTTGGGAACCCTCTTCAAACGGGCCAACAACCTTGTCATCGCCAGCTTCAGAAGTCGCAACGGTGAAGCTCTCAAAATAGCGGAAAAACTTCAGGGTGGCGGCCACGCCAACGCCGCTGGAGCCATCATGCCCGCCTCCATCAAATCCATAGATGACAGCATTGATTACCTCCGAAAAGTCCTTCACACGAAGCCCCAATCCTCCCAGCCTCTTACCAGCATGGAGAGCCTTTTGGCGGGGTTTCATGTTCGAAATTCCTGATTTTCAGGCGCACAGGACTTTCTGGCCGCCACCGTCGGCCTGGCTTCCATACCGCAAACTTGTTTTTTTGTTTTTCGCACTTGCCGAAGGCGTTTTAAACCTGCGAAGCGCCCATTCGGTTTCCTTTATTTTTTAGCCTAATGAAACGTTTCCAGAACGGAACTCTGAGACTCGGGCCGTCAACGATGGATGGTTTATTGCGGAAAATGTCTGTTTCATCCGGCTATTTGCATGGAGCGCCCACTGCCGCCTGGAAAATAAAAAATTACGACCTTGGCGCCACGCTGGATTCCGGCCAGGTGTTTCGATGGAATAGGGTTGGCGATGCCTGGGATGGGGTGGTGCTGGGACGCTGGGTCCGGTTATTCCAGGCGGGAAATATACTGGCAGCCCAATCCACCGATCCCGGAAACGATTGGCTCTGGCTTGAGGATTATCTGCAGATTAATGTTTCGATTGACTCGGTCATTCAAACATTTCCACGCGACCGGCCCATGATCAACGCCTTGAACTGTTGCAAGGGGCTGCGTTTGTTGCGGCAGGAGCCATGGGAATGTCTGGCTTCATTCATCCTTTCATCCACAAAACAAATAACCCAAATCCGCCAGATCATCAGCTTGTTGAGCAGTCAGTTTGGCAGGCCTCTGGCTGTTCCAACCGGGGTAAAACCGATATATGCTTTTCCATCGCCGCAAGACGTGGCCGGGGCTTCCGAAGCCGATTTACGAGACTGCAAAATGGGATTTCGGGCGCCGCATCTTCTGACAGCGGCCCGGGCCATTGTGGAGGGCCGCCTGAACCTGGAAAGCCTTTACAAAATGGAAATGCCGGACGCGCGGGACCAACTCATGTGCCTCCGTGGAGTGGGGGAAAAAATCGCCCATTGCGTGCTTTTATTTGCTTTTGGTTTTGACCAGGCCTTTCCCATTGATGTCTGGGTGGAACGCACGTTGAAAGACCTGTATTTTCACGGAAAAGAGGTTTCAAAGCCTGAAATGCAGGCATTTGCCGCCTCTCACTTCGGCCCGCATGCCGGCTACGCGCAGCAGTATTTATTTCACCAGGCTCGCAAACGAAACGGCAAAGTCTCCCCGCCAGAGAAAGCCGGGTCTGATCTTGACACCCATGCCGGTCAAAACAAAAACACGGCATGAGAACCGGTCATGCGACTTTTTCATGACCGGCGGACCTTCTCAAGGCAAATCCGTGCGGCCCATGAGGTAGCGGTCGCATTCACGAGCTGCTCCCCTGCCCTCGTTGAAGGCCCAGACCACCAGACTTTGCCCCCGTCTGCAATCCCCACAGGCAAAAATTCCAGGCTTGTTGGTGTGATATTTCTCGAATTCAGCCTGGACATTGGACCGGGCGTCACGCTCCAAGCCCAGAGCTTGAACCAGAGGCTGTTCCGGCCCCAGGAAACCCATCGCCAGCAATACCAACTGAGCTGGCAACACTTTCTCTGTTCCGGGAATATGTTTGGGAATGAACTGTCCCTGGTCATTTCGTTTCCACTCCACCTGCACGGTGTGAACGGCCTTGACATGGTCCCGGGTATCCCCCTCAAACCGCGTGGCGGTGGTGAGATAAACCCTGGGATCCGCACCAAAACGGAAAGCCGCCTCCTCCTGGCCATAATCCATCCTGTAAACCTTGGGCCATTCCGGCCAGGGATTGTCAGCGCCTCTCTGCAAGGGAGGCTTGGGGAGAATTTCAACCTGGACCAGTGACTTGCACCCATGGCGGACGGATGTTCCGACACAATCCGTGCCAGTGTCACCACCGCCTATGACCACCACATCCTTGCCCGAGGCATCAATGAAATTTCCGTTCTTGTGATGATCCAAAAGCGACCGCGTGTTGGCGGTTAGGAAATCCATGGCAAAATGAATGCCTTGAAGTTGGCGGCCCTCAATTGGCAAATCGCGGGGCAAGGTTGCACCCGTGGCCATGATCACCGCATCAAACTCGCTCACAAGCCGGTCCGCCGGGAAATTTTTCCCCACCTCGGTGTTGCACACAAACTTGATGCCCTCCTGCTCAAGCACCTTGATCCGGCGCAAAACAACCTCGTTTTTATCCAGCTTCATGTTGGGGATGCCATACATGAGCAAACCACCCGGGCGATCGGCCCTTTCAAAAACGGTGACCCAATGGCCAGCCTTGTTCAATTGTGCGGCCGCCGAAAGGCCGGCCGGACCGGAACCCACCACGGCCACTTTTTTACCGGTGCGATGAGCGGGAATTTCGGGCACAACCCATCCGTTCAACCAACCGTGGTCTATGATTTCGCACTCAATGTTCTTAATGGTCACCGGCGGGCTGTGGATGCCCAGCACACAGGAACCTTCACAAGGCGCAGGACAAACCCGCCCGGTGAATTCTGGAAAATTATTGGTCTTATGAAGCCGATCCAGGGCCTCACGCCAAAGCCCGCGATAAATCAGGTCGTTCCATTCCGGTATCAGGTTATGAATGGGGCAGCCACTGGCCATGCCGCTGACCAACTGGCCGGTGTGGCAGAAGGGAATCCCGCAGTCCATGCACCGGGCACCCTGCTTTTTAAGATCTGCCTCGGGCAGGTGGTGGTGAAATTCACGCCAGTCCGCCACCCGTTCCCCGGGGTCACGGTCGGCAGGCAGTTGCCGTTGAAATTCCAAAAATCCAGTTGGTTTACCCATCGTTGATTTACGTTAATTTGAGAGTATCTGAGAAACTCAATGGCCGCCTTTCACATTTTCCTCAAAGGCCGCCATGATGGCTTCATCCCCGGTCAAACCCTGCCTCTGAACTTTTTGAAGCGAGCGCTGTACCCGGGCATAATCCTCCGGCAAAACCTTCACGAATTTGGAGGCGTGGGCCTTCCAATCCCCAAGAATCCGTGCCGCCAACTCGCTTTGGGTGAAGGTTTGATGACGCTGGATCAATTTCCAGACCTCCTCCATCTCATCGGCGTCCTCCAGCTTGAAAAGTCCGACCAACTCACGATTGCATCGGCTGGCAAAATCACCCTCCATATCCAGGACATAGGCGATGCCTCCGCTCATGCCTGCGGCAAAGTTGCGCCCGGTTTTGCCCAGCACAATCACCCTGCCTCCAGTCATATACTCGCACCCATGGTCTCCCACAGCCTCAACCACGGCATTGACCCCGGAATTGCGCACCGCAAAGCGTTCACCCGCCATGCCGCGCACAAATATTTCACCACCAGTGGCCCCGTACAATGCCACGTTTCCGATGATGATATTGTCCTCGGCCTTAAAAGCGGAGGTTTTGGGCGGATAGACAATCAATTTGCCGCCGCTTAATCCCTTGCCGAAATAATCGTTGGCATCGCCTTCCAGCTCCAGCGTCATGCCCTTGGGCACAAAGGCACCAAAGCTTTGGCCTGCGCTGCCATTGAATTTCAAGCGGATCGTATCTTCCGGCAGCCCTTCCGGGCCATGGCGTTTGGTGACTTCACTGCCGGTGATGGTTCCCACCACGCGGTTGACATTTTTGATTTCCAGCGACGCATTCACTTTTTCGCCACGCTCGATGGCTGGCCGGCATTTTTCCAATAGCACCGTCAGGTCGAGGGATTTGTCCAATCCATGATCCTGCGCCTGCTGGCGGAAACGACCCACGTCTGCTCCCACCTCGGGCCGGTGCAAAATGGGGGTAAGGTCCAGCCCTTGGGCCTTCCAATGGTTGATCGCCTTCCACGGAATCAACTTGTCCGTGCGACCGATCATTTCTTCAACCTTGCGGAAACCCAGTTTCGCCATGATTTCCCGCAGTTCCTGGGCAATAAAGCGCATGAAATTGACCACATGGTCAGGGTCGCCCCCGAAACGTTTGCGCAGCCTGGGATCCTGGGTGGCCACTCCCACCGGGCAGGTGTTCAGATGGCAAACCCGCATCATGATGCAACCCAACACCACCAGCGGCGCTGTCGCAAACCCAAACTCCTCAGCCCCCAGCAACGCGGCAATGGCCACGTCCCTGCCGGTCTTCAACTGCCCATCGGTCTCCACGTAGATGCGGCTGCGCAGGTTGTTCAAGACCAGCGTTTGATGAGCCTCAGCCAAACCCAATTCCCAGGGTCCGCCGGCGTGCTTTATGGATGAAAGCGGAGATGCCCCCGTGCCACCGTCGTGCCCGGAAATCAAAACCACATCCGCATGCGCCTTCGCCACTCCGGCAGCAACCGTGCCCACGCCCACCTCTGCCACCAATTTGACACTGACACGGGCGTCACGATTCGCATTCTTCAGGTCATGGATCAACTCAGCCAAATCCTCGATGGAATAAATATCGTGGTGCGGAGGTGGCGAAATAAGACCCACACCAGCCGTGGTGCCCCGGGTTTTGGCGATGTCCGGAAATACTTTTTTACCCGGCAACTCCCCGCCTTCGCCGGGTTTGGCGCCCTGGGCCATCTTGATCTGCAGTTCTTTCGCGTTAACTAGATAATGGCTGGTCACCCCAAACCGTCCTGATGCCACCTGCTTAATGGCGGAATTTTTGGAATCACCATTGGGCAAAGGGAGATAGCGGACAGGGTCTTCTCCCCCCTCACCCGTGTTGCTGCGCCCACCTATGCGGTTCATGGCCACAGCCAGGGCCTCATGGGCCTCCTTGGAAATGGAGCCATAGCTCATGGCACCTGTTTTAAAGCGTTTAACAATGGAATCAACCGATTCCACCTCATCCAGGGAAATGGCCTGACTCTCGAATTTAAAATCCAGCAAGCCTCTCAATGTACACAGGTTCTGGGCCTGTTGATTGATGGCTTCGGCATATTCCTGATAAAGTTTTGAGCTGTTCAAACGGCAGGCCGTCTGCAATTTGTGAACGGTTTTGGGGTTGAACAGATGATACTCGCCCCCATCACGCCATTGGTATTGGCCCCCGGCATCCAGTTCTGAGTTGGCCAGCGCCGGTGGAAATGCCCTGCGATGTCGCGCTTCCGACTCGGCGGCAATCGTATCCATCCCAATGCCCTGAATGCGGCTTGGCGTCCATGTGAAATACTTGTCCACCACATCCGAATTCAACCCCACCGCCTCAAATATTTGGGCGCCATGATAACTTTGAACGGTGGATATGCCCATTTTGGCCATGGTTTTCACCACTCCCTTGACCGCAGCCTTCACATATTTCTTAACCGCCGTGGCATGGTCCAAATCCGTCAGCAACTTCTGGCGAATCAGGTCATCCAGGGATTCATAAGCCAGATAGGGGTTGATGGCCGTGCAGCCATAACCAATGAGAACGGCAAAATGATGCACTTCCCGCGGCTCGCCCGATTCCAAAATCAAACCAATCCTGGTCCGCGTCCCGCTGCGAATGAGGTGGTGATGCAAACCCGCCACAGCCAGCAACGCCGGGATGGGCGCCTGCTGTATGTTTATCCCGCGATCGGAGAGAACCACTATGTTTGTTCCATCCTGTATGGCCTTGTCCGCAGCCTTGAACATTTGTTCCAAGGCATTTTTCAAGCCTTGAACCCCTTCCGTTACAGGATATAAAATGGGTAAGGTGACCGCTTGGAAGCCCGGGCGGTTGATGTGACGCAGTTTTTCCAATTCCTCATTGGTCAGGATGGGGTAATGCATCTTGATGAGGCGCGCACTTTCAGGCAAAGGCTCCAGAAGGTTCCCCTCGCCACCCACCATGATGTCGGTGGAGGTGATGATCTCCTCGCGGATCGGGTCTATTGGCGGGTTGGTGACCTGCGCAAATAGCTGCTTGAAATAATTGTACAGCAACTGCGGCTTGTTGGAGAGCACAGCCAGCGGGGTGTCCGTGCCCATGGATCCCAGGGGCTGCACACCATCCCGCGCCATCGGCCCCACAATCAATCGCAGATCCTCGTAGGTGTAACCGAAGGCATGCTGCCGCTGCAATATGGTCTTGTGGTCGGGCGGATGCACCTGGGAAGGGTCCGGCAGGTTCTTCAACAAAACATGGTTTTCCTCAATCCACTTTTGATAGGGAAACGCGCTTGAATATTTTTTCTTCAGCTCTTCATCGGCCACGATGCGCCCCTGCTCCATATCCACCAGGAACATCCTCCCGGGTTGCAACCGCCCCTTGAATGCCACACGCGAGGGATCCACGGGCAAAACCCCCGCCTCCGATGCCATGATCACCACGTCATCCTTCGTCACATAATAGCGGGATGGCCGCAAGCCATTCCTGTCCAGACACGCCCCGATGAACTTGCCGTCTGTAAACGCCATGGACGCCGGTCCATCCCAAGGCTCCATCAGGCAGGAATGAAATTCGTAAAACGCGCGCCGCTCCGGATCCATGCCTTCATGATTTTCCCAGGGCTCGGGGATCATCATCATCATGGCATGCGGCAATTCCCGGCCTGCCAGCGTAAGCAATTCCACGCAATTATCAAACTGCGCAGAGTCGCTCCCATCCGTGTTGATCACCGGCAGGATTTTACGAATGTCCTCGCCAAAGAGCGCGCTGGACAAAAGCCCCTGCCGGGCCTTCATCCAATTGACATTGCCCCGGAGAGTGTTGATCTCCCCGTTATGGGCGATAAAACGGTTGGGATGGGCTCGATCCCAGCTCGGAAAGGTGTTCGTGGAAAAACGTGAATGAACCAGCGCCAGGGCGGTGGTCACGGCAGGATTCCTCAAGTCGGCATAATATTGCTCAACCTGCTCAGACATGAGCATGCCCTTGTAGGTCAGGGTCCGGGCGGAAAGGCTGGAGACATAAAAGAACTTCCCGCCAGGGCAGCCCCCGGAATAACGGATTTTTTGTTCAGCCAGTTTCCGGATGACGTACAGCTTGCGCTCAAAAGCCTGTTCATCCTTTAAGGTGGCGCCTCGGGCAATGAAAACCTGGGCCATGAATGGCTCTGCAGCCACCGCCGTTTTGCCAAGCGATGCATTGTCCACCGGCACATCCCGCCATCCCAGGATTCTCTGGTTTTCACCGGCTACAATGCGGGAAAACTCAGCCACCACAGCCGCGCGGTCGCCTTCATTTTTGGGCAGGAACATTTGACCCACGCCGTAATGACCCACGGCGGGAAGCTTGAATCCCAGGCGTTCGGCCTCAGAGCAGAAAAAGTCATGGGGGATCTGAATGAGAATGCCTGCTCCATCGCCGGTGTTGGGCTCGCACCCCACGGCGCCCCGGTGGTCCAGGTTGACCAAAATCTTAAGGGCGTCGCTCACCAGTTGGTGCGACTTTTTTCCCTTCATGTTCACCACAAACCCCAACCCACAGGCATCGTGTTCGAACTGCGGATCGTAGAGACCTTGCTTCTGCGGTGCGGCAATCTGAGCCTGCCCTTCCGTTGAATCAATCATTGTTAATAGCGATTTCTTATTCATCCCAGGCATTGCAGCCTTCGATTATCTATTTTTCACTCAATTTTGACATCGCGCAATAAATGTTTTCAATTATAGCAAGAATTTTTCGCCAAAATGACCGTTTAAACCCTGATTACGCCCTTTTTCACTCCAGCCTCATGCCAATTCACGGGAAATTTTAGCGGCGGTTCAGAGAATCCATCTTCACCGTTCCACTCGCACGAGACACTTCCCAGGCATAAAAAATGCCGCTGTTCCATTGGCCATTCCAATGCCGCTTTCCATTCCAGCCCGGGAATGCCCATCCACTATTTCCTTTTTTTGAATACTCGCTACGTTTTCAACCATGTCGAGCGTGCTGGGCAGGTTGGCGTATGGGGAACTCATGGTGTTGTTTTTCATTCAAGCGGCTGGCATGGCCATTTGGATGGTTCCGCTCGGGGGCATCCTGGATTCATCGGGGCGCCACTCCATCACCGCGTGGGCGTTTGCCACCACTGCGCTGGCTTCGTTTGTCTCGCCTCTTATGTTCGGAGCCATGGCAGACCGGCACATCCACCCAGCACGTCTCCTGCGTGGCCTCGCCACGGCTTCAGCTTTTTTTATGACATTGGTTGGCTGGTCCCTGCATCGGCACCTTGCCAGTGGCTGGATTCTGGCTTTGATCCAGTGTTTTTCCCTGACCTACGCGCCCATGTTTTCGATTTCCACCACCTTGGTGCTGGCACGGCTTGAAAATGCTCCCAGGGATTTTGGAGGGGTGCGGGCTCTGGCCACGCTCGGCTGGATGTCTGGGTCTTTGCTTGTGGGGCTGCTGAACCTGGACCGGTCTCCCATTACCGAATTTTTAGGTGCCGCCATCTGGTTGGTCATGGCGGCGTTCACCTTCCTCCTGCCCGATTGGGAAATGCCGCCCGCCTTCGAGCATTTAAACTGGAAGGAACGGCTGGGGCTGGACGCGTTGGCCTTGTTCAGGAACAGGGATATCCGCCTGGTTTTCGTCACCACCACCCTTTTCAACATCCCGCTTGCCGCGTTTTATCCCTATGCCCCGGTGCATCTGCATGCGTTGGGCCTTTCCAATTCAGGCGCATGGATGAGCCTTGCCCAGGTGAGCGAGCTGGCTGCCATGTTCAGCCTGGGCTGGCTGATGACCCGATGGAATTTCAAGGTCATCATGCTCTGCGGGCTGGCTCTGGGCATTTTGCGTTTTACCCTGAGCGCGTTAAACACCCCGGTGGGATTGGTGCTGGGCATCAGTTTGCACGGAGCTTCCTATGTGCTGGTGTTGATGACCGGGACGGTGTACCTCAATCAAAAAGTGGACCCCGCATGGCGCACGCGCGCCCAATCGCTGCTGGCCCTTTTAAACAATGGCGCAGGCAACTTCGTCGGTTATCTTTTGGCAGGATTCTGGATGGGCGCCTGCAGCCATCCTGCCGGGGTGAACTGGTCTTTCTTTTGGGGATTGGAGGCGGTCATGGCTGTGGCCGCCTCGGTGGCATTCGTGATTTTGGGGCGCAGCAGCGGTAGCCCCAGTGTCCACCCGTCGGCCATGGCATGAACACCCAAGGATGTTTTAAATTCCCGCCACCCGGCGGGCCTTGGGCTTTTTAAAAAAACGCTCAGGCCAGTATGTCATCAATCTGCTTCAACTCCGCAGCATCAAAGGTTCCGCGCCTCAAAGCTCCGACGCAGTCCTCGATTTGCGCCGGGCGACTGGCCCCAATCAAGGCGCTGGTCACGCCCGGGTGTCTCAGAACCCAAGCGATGGCCATTTGAGCCAGTGATTGTCCCCTGGCTTGGGCAATCGCGTTTAATCTCCGGGTTTTGGTTACCACCGCCTCGGTGACATCCTCGGGTCTCAGGAACCGTCCGTCATGGCCCGCACGCGAATCCTGCGGTATGCCTTCAAAATAACGGTTGGTGAGCAGGCCCTTGGCCAGGGGTGAAAAGACAATGCACCCCATGCCTTCTTGTTCAAGGACCTGCAACAGGTCTTTTTCAATCCAACGATCCAGCATGCTGTACCTGGGCTGGTGAATCAGGCAGGGGACGCCTGCTTCCCGCAGCAGCTTGGCCGCACGGCTGGCTTCCGTCGCGGGGTAATTGGAAATGCCCGCGTAAAGCGCCTTCCCAAGGCGCACCGCCTGCGCCAGCGCCCCCACGGTTTCTTCCAGCGGCGTGTACGGGTCAAACCGGTGGGAATAAAATATATCCACGTAATCCACCCGCATCCTCCGCAGGGATTGGTCCAGCGAGGAAAGAAGCGACTTGCGCGATCCCCACTCCCCGTAGGGGCCGGGCCACATGTAATAACCCGCCTTGGTTGACAAAATCAACTCATCCCGCCAGTGCTGAAGGTCCTCATGCAAAATCCGGCCCATGGTGGTTTCAGCCGAGCCAGCCGGAGGCCCGTAGTTGTTGGCAAGGTCAAAATGGGTGATTCCCAAATCAAAGGCCCTGCAAATCATCGCCCGCGCATTGGCAAAAGAATCAGCAGCGCCAAAATTATGCCACAACCCGAGCGAAATCTTGGGAAGCATCAAACCAGACCGGCCACAACGCCGGTAAAACTCCTGGTTGTCATAGCGACCGTCAAAAGGTGAATACATATTCAAAAGCTAGGATAATCCCCAGCCGGAGCCAATTGAATTCATCCCCGGCTTTCGGGGCATTTCAAAGCGGCAAACCATACAACACGTAAAGCATCTGCAGCGCCGCCAAAGCGCCAAAGAGCATGGAAAAGATCCAAAGAGGCTTTTTTTTGACAATCAGGCACATGGCCCCCAATGAAATGGCGATTTGAAACAAAGTCACCGATAACCCCATGCGCCGGGAATGGTCCGAGGCATTGGCTGCCTTGTTCCGGGCCTCATCCCGCAAGTTCTCGAATTGCTTGGCCTTTCCAGTGATATCCGTCCGCTCGCTTTCATACTTGGCAATTTTAGCTTTCATTCTGGCCACGGCAGCGGCATCCGGCGCGGGGACTGCATTCAATCGGTCCAGTTCAATTTCACACTGGTTTTCCTTGATGGACCGGGCCTCGAAGAAGGCCCACTGGTCGGATGCCTGGGCCTGGTTGAAATTGGCTTCATTCAACTCCTGCAAGGTGCGGCTGGAGAATCCACCGCCCTTGAGGGTGGCCAATGCTGCCAGCACGGCAATGCAAACCATGGACAGGGACACATACTTGGTCCATGCATCGCGCTTTTCCTTGGCCTTCTGCGCCGCATGATCCGCCCGCAATTCAGCCACCAAATTTTTTAAATCATTCAATTCCGTATTTTCCATAAACTCACTCGTTCACTCGCTCACTCGCTAAAATGTCCCATCATTATCAAATCCCGCCGGAACATGCGGGCGAGAAGAATATATAAATCATGGCATCTGTCCAGAGGCTCCGGAACCTCCCAAATCCAGGCGTAAGACTGCCTTCTTCCCCATCGGCAGTCTTCAGTCTTGTGTTCGGTGGGTTTTCTTTTTCTCTTTTCCAATGTCTCTTTTCCAATTGCCACACTGGCTATATCAGGTTAGCCTGTGCATTCGCTATTTTACGTTAATATATGTTTAGATTTTTCAGACATCATACTTGGATACTCGTTGCCACCCTGAGCCTGACCATCCTCTCCTTTGTGTTTTTCATGGCCAAAGGCTCTTTCAGGTCTGGAACAGACTCCAACTCTGGTAATTATGGCACCCTGTATGGCCATGTCGTTTCACCCATGGAGTACGAAAAGGCCAAAAGCTCTTTTTTTATCATTCACTGGCTGCAGACCGGCGAGTGGCCTGACAAGAATTCGGCCATGACAGCCAATGAAATCGGGCAGGAAATTTATTCCTACCTCATCATGAACCTCAAGGCCCAGGAAATGGGCATCCATGTGAGCGACGATGAGGCCGCAGCAGCAGCCGGGGAAATGCTGCGCGCCCCTTCCCTGATGCGCATGTTTGGCACCTCGGAGCCAGTCCCTGCACAGGCTTTCATCCAACAGGTGCTGGAACCTGAGCATCTTGGCGCCGCCGATCTGGAAGAAGCCGCCCGGACCCGCCTGATCAACAATCAGTTGGTAACCATTCTAGGTTTGCCCGGCACCTTTGTGACACCCCAGGAGGCGGGGGCCTTGTACGACCATGCCTACCAGGAGATTTCCGCCCAAGCCGTGTTTTTCAGCGCTTCCAACTATATTTCCCCAA
>DAIDJC010000040.1 GCA_027451565.1 Limisphaerales bacterium
CTGGCTGTTCGTGACGGCGGGAGTGTTGAGTCATCCCGCCGGCAAAACCACGATAAAGCTGGCCGTGCCCGAACGCGAACGCGACTGGTGGCGACGTTTATGGGAAAAGATTTTATCACCCTTCCCCAACTGCAATGCAGTAGAAAACCGCCCCGTGTTCAGCGACTAATTCCATGAAAAATCACCTTTCTACTGCATGGATTCGGATTAAAGCGTGTCCGCCGGCTTTTCCAGGCGTGTCGTCTGCATGGAACTGACGAATGTATTTTGCGGATTTTGCGGTGACAGCGATGGCACGAGTTGACATTTCACCCGCTTTAGCAGGAAAACCCGTAATTTTTTCGAAAGCCCGATGCTGACCCGCCAAAAGTTTTGGCGTTCAAATTGCGCGAGTCGGTTCGTGAAGTGTTTTCAGCCAAAAGTTCGCCAGTCATCGAAGCGCTTCGGCCCAGGAAGCCATATAATTGCGGAGAATCAGCCCGCAGCGCTGGCGTATTCCTCGTCTGTTTTTAGGTCCAAACCCATGAGGACATAGTCGTGGGAAATGGCTTGCATGTCTTTGACGTAATCTTCGAGCAGGAGCAGACGCCGAAAGCCGATCATGGCAAACATTTTTACGGCAGCTTCCTGTTCGCCGATGAATTCCGCTTCCGCTTTTTCAAGACCAGCACGGCGGGCGATGTCGAGAATTTCCGAGGTCAAGGCGCGAGCCAGGCCCCGGCCGCGGAATGCTGGGTGAACGAGGACGCTTACACGTCCGATATGCCGTTTCCATCCGCCCAATTGCTGGTGCAGGGTGGCCAGTCCCACTATTTTGCCGTTGATCAAGCCCACCAGTGGAAGGTTCCGTCCATAATCAAGGTTTTTGCACCAATCACGGATGACCTTTTTATCCTGGACACGATGTTTGATGAACATTCGTTCCCTTTCGGGGATGCCCTGAAACAAGGCGTGAAGGTCCTTTTCATCGGCGCCCCGGAGTGGCCTCAAGGTTGCCTTTTTGTCATCTTTCAACTTCAGGCTTTTGGGGAACTTTTGGAGTTCGAGTTCGATGCTGAATGACATGGATTCCTTTCTTTGCTTTGAATCTGCGCCCATATGGCCCCGGGCGCAATCAAAAACTTTCACCCATTGCGGATTCACCGGCCAGGCCGATGGATTCACGAATGGAAGTCATGCGGACGCCGGCGGGATCAAGGCTCCAGCGGGCGGCTAATTTGGAAATCTTAACCACGTTGGCCTCAATATCGGCCTGGTTGGCCGAGGCATCGCCATAGTCTGGGGTTTTCAGGCCTGCTTCGATTTCTGGCAGGGTTTCCACGCCTTGATTCCACAAGGTGGTTCCAGCCCAGGCAAAGGCGCGGGTCACACAGCCATCATCCAGCCTGGCCCAGGCATGATGCCGGGTATCGGTATTGGCATGAAAAAATTGCAGGTGGCCCAGTTTGCGGCTGAGTGTGCAAAGGAAGACATAGCATTCATCCACATCTTCTGAGGGATCAGGCAGGGCCATGCCTGTGACGATTACCCAGCCATTGAGCCTGGGGCTGATAAAAAAAGCGTGGCTGGTGATCAGGCCTTCCGACCAGGAGCAGGGCGAGGCATGGTTCAGGCCCAAGGCATCCTTTACGGCTTCCGGCGAAACAGACCGGATGGCCAGCCACTTGGTGGGGCGGGTATTGGAAAGCCGATGGAACTTTCCAGCCGTGGAATGAGTGTGAAGGGGCAGCGCCTGGCTGAGTTGACGGCGCGCACGCCTTTGCAGGTAAAACATCCAACCAAAAAGCATCAGGCCCACGCCCAAGGCAACCATGTGCATCAGAAGCAACATGTCCACCACAACTGACTGACCGTTGGGGGTATTGATCATGTTCACTACCTGAATCTACGCCAGGCTGGCGAAGGTTCAAACAAAATTTCAGGAGTTTGATGCCAGCCAGTCCAGGTAGGGCTTGCTACCGCCAAGCGTCGGCATCACGAGAAACTCTGGTGTTTCGTAAGGATGCAACTTATGAACCAGGGACTCCAAAGCCTCCAAATTGGACCTGCGGGTTTTGAATTGGACCAGGTTTTCGCGGGTTTTTTCGATGCGTCCTTTCCATCGGTAATGAGACTCCAATGCGGGAATAATGTTCACGCAGGCGGCCAGGCGGGCATTCAAGGCAGCCTTGGCCAGCTTGCGAGCGGTGCCGGCATCCGGTGTGGTGACCCAGACCACCGCAAAAAGATTGGCGCTTTTCATGGTTTGTGACCGGAACCCCGGAGCGGTCCATCATTGGCTGCCGCCAAGATGCGGTCAATTGGTTGAGGGTTTCCCATTGTTTTTCCGGTAAAAACTGCTTAAGTCAGTGGCATGACCGCTGCCGTGCCATTGTCTCAAGCCCCGGGTGTATTGTATCTGGTTGCCACGCCTATTGGCAACCTCGAGGATATCACCCTGCGGGCATTGCGAATCTTGCGTGAATGCGATGTGGTTGCGGCCGAGGACACCCGTCACACCGGCCAGTTGCTTAAACATTATTCCATTCAAAAACCGTTGATCAGTTGTTTTCAATTCAATGAGGCACGCCGCAGCGTTGAGATCAACCAACGCCTTGCAACTGGCCAAAAAGTGGCATTGGTGACCGACGCGGGCAGTCCGGGCATCAGCGACCCGGGGGAGCGCATTGTAAGGGCGGCGGTGGCCGGCGGGTTTGCTGTCCAACCCGTGGCAGGTGCCTGTGCCTTGGTGGCTGCCCTGACAGCAAGTGGATTGCCCGCTGCCGAATTTCATTTTGCGGGCTTTTTGCCGCACAAATCCGGGCAGCGAAAAAAACGCCTGGAATCGTTCCGGTCCATTCCGGGCACGCTGATTCTCTATGAGTCACCCTACCGCATTGAAAAACTGCTTGGGGAACTGACGCAATCCTACCCTGAACGTGAAGTGGTCCTGGCCCGGGAGTTGACAAAGAAATTCGAGGAATTTCTCCGGGGCAAACCCGCCGCATTGCTTGAAACATGCCGCAAAAGGACTTTAAAGGGAGAGTTCGTGGTTTTGATTTCTCCTCCCGATCGTGACTGCTTGGCCTTGGAGGATTCGGCCCCGAATCGGGAATCGCCCACGCAGGGTATCGAGGAAGATCCGACCTGAGAGCAGCCTGTCTAAAATTGCGACGGGTGCTGCGGCGATGGAGGAGTATCCCCAGCAGGCTATGGCGACCAAGCCATCGCGGCCCACAGACAAAGGACCCGCCGCCCGGAGGGTTTCGGGCAAAATGCCGCCAGGCTTTGTTGCTCCTCGGTCGAAGACCTATAAAGGGTTTTCTCCTTCGTCGCGCCTCGCCATCCAGCTTTTTACTCGAAAGCAGGACCCCTTGGGATCTTCAGACAGATTCCAAGGAGCCAAATGTTTGCAACGCGTATTTTCGTTGAAGAGAGGATTCGAATTGCGCGCCCCCGTCACATTCGGTACAAGGAGTCCAGGCAAATTTTTTAAACCATGCAAACCTCTCCTTTGGATGCAGTTTCGACGTTGAAGCGGCAGAAATCCACCATCACCCCTTCATCGGCCCTGGTTACAGAGAGAGGCCGTCAGATCAGAATCGGTGGTGATTGGCTGAAGCCATGGTTTGGCTCCTGCCTTTTTAGAATGTGCCATTCCCCCCGGATGGCGGTTATGATGATGGTTGTGTTGTTTGGGTTGACCGGGTACCAGGCCCAAGGTGACGCTGGTCGGGAAAAATTGTCTTTGGACCAAGGCTGGAGGTTTACAAAAGGGGATCCTGAAGGACTTGGGGACCAATTGGAATATTCGAAGATCAAGGGCTGGTTTCTGCCCACGAGCGTGGATTTAACCACCAATGAAAGCTACTTGAGCCTGGTATTGCCTTCCACCAATCCCGTCGCATCGGTGGCGTATGCCGAACCTGGATTTGAAGATGGCGGATGGAGGGTGGTGAATCTGCCTCACGATTGGGGCATTGAAGGTCCTTTCAAACAGGAATATCCTGGCGAAACCGGTAAATTACCCTGGTGGGGGGTGGGTTGGTACAGGCATCATTTGGTCATTCCCAACTCAGACGAGGGACGCGAGATTTACCTGGATGTGGACGGAGCCATGGCTTACGCCACGGTGTGGCTCAATGGAAGGTTGATCGGAGGGTGGCCCTACGGATACGCTTCCTGGCGCGTCAACCTCACGCCTTACTTAAAATTCGGCGCGGATAACGTTCTGGCCATTCGTTTGGACAACCCCCCCCATTCATCGCGATGGTATCCAGGCGGAGGTATTTATCGGAATATATGGCTGGTCAAAACCTCGCCCATCCATGTTGCGCATTGGGGCACGGCCATCACCACCCCTGTGGTGTCCTCCAAGTCTGCGATCGTTCAGGTGTCTGTGCGTGTGGATAATTGCAGCGCTGAGACTGCCTCAGTGACGGTTAAAAACGTGATCCGTGTTCTGAATGCAGACGGGTCACTTGGCAAAAGGGTTGTGGCTGGCGTTCCCGTGTCCCTGAGTATTGCAGGAGGGGGTTCCGGCCAAATGGGCGGGCAAATTGCCGTGGATAACCCCGAACTTTGGTCTCCCGACCATCCTGCCCGGTACCTTTGCCGCACGATTATCTCGGAAAATGATAAAGTCATGGACGTGTATGACTCCCCCTTTGGAATTCGCACCGCGACCTTCACAGTAAACGAAGGGTTTTTTCTAAACGGCCGGCATCTCAAAATTAATGGAGTCTGCGATCACCATGATTTGGGCGCCCTCGGTGCAGCTGTCAATCGCAGGGCGTTGCAGCGTCAGTTGGAAATACTAAAAAGCATGGGAGTCAATGCCATCCGCACCAGCCACAATCCGCCTGCCCCGGAGCTGCTGGACCTGTGTGATCAAATGGGTTTCATGGTGATGGATGAGGCTTTTGACTGCTGGGTGGCCGGGAAAAACCCGAATGACTACCATGTGCTCTACCGCGATTGGCATGAGCAGGATTTGCGCGCGCTGGTCCGGAGGGATCGGAATCATCCCAGCGTGATCCTCTGGAGCAGCGGAAATGAAGTTCCGGATCAGGATAAGCCTGATGGACCAGCCTTGGCAGCCCAGAACCGTTCGATCATCCATTCCGAGGATCCCACTCGCCCGGTCACTGCCGCAGTCAGCTCCTATAAGGCCGGTTTCAGCGGCTTTCAAACCAACTTTGATGTCTTTGGGTGGAATTACAAGCCCATGTTTTATGCGCAGTTCCGAAAGGCCAACCCCAACATTCCTTTATTTGGCAGCGAGACTTCATCCGCGGTGAGTTCGCGGGGTGTTTATATGTTTCCAGTGCCAGCCATCGGCGATGGCCGCAACAACACATCGGCCCTGCAGGATTTTCAGGTCAGTTCCTACGATGTTTATGTGCCTGGCTGGGCCACCCTGCCTGACACAGAATTCACGGGGGAAAATGAGAATCCCTTTGTGGCCGGGCAATTTGTCTGGACGGGATTTGACTACCTGGGCGAACCCACGCCTTACAATGCGGACCACAGCAATTTGCTGAATTTTTCGGATCCCAAGGAACGGGCCCGTGCCGACCAGCAATTACAAGCGCTGGGTCGCGTCCTTATTCCTTCCAGGAGTTCCTACTTTGGTATTGTGGACCTGGCAGGATTCAAAAAGGACCGCTATTACCTTTACCAGTCCGTATGGCGGCCGGATTATCCCATGGCACATATTTTACCCCATTGGACCTGGCCGGACCGGGTGGGCAAAGTCACCCCGGTTTGGGTTTACACTTCCGGGGATTCTGCTGAATTGTTTCTCAATGGCCGTTCTTTGGGCATGAAAAAAAAGGCGGACAACGAATATCGGCTTTGTTGGAACGACGTGGTGTATGAGCCGGGGGAGTTGAAAGTGGTGGCTTACAAAAATGGCAGCCGTTGGGCGGTGGATAAGGTGGTGACGGCCGGCAAACCTGAACGCCTCATTTTGGAGGCGGACCGGCGGAGGATCGCCGATGACGGCCAGGATTTGTGTTATGTCACGGTCCGGGTGGCTGACGCCCGCGGGGTGACGGTGCCCCAAGCGGCGAACCTGATGCACTTCACACTGCGTGGTCCTGGAGCCATTGCAGCCACTGACAACGGTGATGCGACGAGTTTTGAATCCTTTCAAGCCCCCCAAAGATCGGCATTTAACGGCCTGGCGCTGGTCATCATCAAGTCGCAGGCCAATCAACCCGGCACCTTGGAACTCAGTGCCGCCGCCGATGGGTTGGCCCCTGGAACGGTCAAAATATCCTCAAGATGAAATAGGTGTTTGCACGTAAACACCGCTTGGTGAAGCAGCCCAGTTATGATGGGATTGCTGGCAAGGCCTGAAAATTCATAAGAGGCGCATTTTCAAACGAAATGGGTAACCTGTGTTCGATGGGCCTGCGTCCTTGGTGAGTATCGCGCAAAGCTGTTCCAAAAAAACCATGCCGGTTAAAATGGCCAGTTGATTCCTGCGGAGAGGTAAACCTGGCCGGACAGGTTCAAGCGCGCCTCGCGCCCTCCCTGGCTGAATACCGAGCTGCTCAGGGGCATGTACTGAAATCCCAGATAAAAGTCCACTGCACGAGCCTCGTCAGAGGTGTGAAAATAAAGGGTGGAATTCAGGTCCCCCCCGTAAACGACGTTCATGGATTGAAAACTTCCCTTGCTTGGCGCGCTGCTCCCGGCGGTGGTGATGATTTCGTTGTACTGGTATTCACTCGAGGCAAGGCCCAAGGCAGGTCCAGCCCCCAGGGCCAAACTCCAGTTTTTGGATAAGTCCCAGGAAAGTGTGGGGCCCAGCCGGAATGTGTAGAGAATGGTTTGGAGGGTCCGGCTGCCGCTGATGATGCCGGTGGAGACGGATGAACTGGGTGTTGCGGAGGTGGGCAGCAGGGGGCCAGGCCCATTGAAACTTCCCTGATAACCAGGCCCGGGCAACACGATGCCACCCGTGTTGTACACATAGGCGGTTTGATTGGCCTCCACACTTTGGGTGGTGTGATCCACTATATCCACCGGCACCAAGGCAAACCCAAAATCCCAGCCCAGTTGAAAAGAGTCCCATTCATGGATGGTTCCACCGTAATCCAATTCAAACCCGGGAAAAGGTCCCCCGTCAGCGCTGGAAGGGCTGGCGCCCAGTTGAAAATCTTGTGTTCGATGAAAAACCAAGGTCTGGCTGGACGGATTGTACTGGCTGGCATTTTGATAGCTCCAGTCAGTGGTATAGCCGGAATTGCCGGTTTTATCGTTCAACACGTAGCCATCATCATAGAGCCCGCCGGTCTGGGCGCTTGGAGCCAGCTTAAAAAGGCCGGCCTCATTAAATCGGGCATTAATATTGAAACCCGCCACCACTCCCAAGCTGAAATGGCCCCTCCAGGAGCTATGAGGGGAGGGGGAGGACTGCCGAAAATATTGATCAAAAGCGGCTTGTTCGGTGAGGGGATCCGCCGCATGAGCGGATTGAGCCATGATAAGAGACCAAGCCAGCAGAAAGGTGTCTGGACGGATTGCGAATGTGCCGAAATTTTTCTTTTTCATGGCTCGGCGATCACGCGGTAAAACCGTTCCAGGCTGTTGGTCGGGACTGACTTGGTCGTTGGCGGCCCGTAATCAACCCACTGGAGGACATTCGCCGGGGCCACGATGGATGGCGGTGCCACCTGCGCATTGGTGAACTCCGGGTTGTCGCTGTAAACCACGGTGTAAGACTTGCCGGGAGTGGAGGGAAATTCGATCAACATGCCGCCATTGGAAAGGCGAAAAGGCCCGGTCAAGGTCAATGCGGGATTTTTGCCTGTGGCTGATGGCGGGGACAAATCAGGCAGAGGCGATGGATAAGCCTCCAATTGGCCGTTGGTCAGGACGAACGCGCCCCGGGGATTAAATTGCAAAAGGAGTTGCACGGCTTGGCTTGGGGGAATGGGGGCAGGGTAATAAACGAAGGGATTTCCATTGTTGGTGCCTGCGGCATTGTAGAGTTGGTTGTTCAAGCCGATGACAAATACCCTGGCCGAGGGCACGTTGGTGGAGGTTAAATTAGTCACAAGGATCGTTTGCTCCTCCAAACCGGTTTGCGGGTCCATCACCTGGCCGGAATTGGTAAAAGCTTCCAAGACACCCGAAACAAATGCCAGCACGGTGAAGTTGGTCTGTGCCTGGGTGTTCAGGTAACTGATATTTGTGACCAGGAAAGACCCCACAGAGGCATGGGTGGGCAGGGTTCCGGAGGAGGTTGGCTCGATGGCAACCGACAAATTGGTGGATGATTTTGCGCCCAAGGTGCCGAGGTTAAATATCAGGGTGCCGCTGGAATTGGAGTAGGCCAGGCTGGATGGAGTGATACCGATCAAAAGCGCCCCTGGCGGCAGAGTGTTGGTTAGCATCACATCGGGTGAGGCATCCGGACCGGCATTGGTTACCGTAATGCCATAGGAAGTCAGGTCATGGGTGAAAACCGGCACAGAGGGTATTTGGAAAGAAACGCCGAGGTTTGCTTGAATCGCTTGGTTCGTCACCTCGATCACCAGGTTCGTTTCACTGTTGGTGAGCAAACTTGGAGTGTACAATGTGATGACATTAGTTAAAAACCCTGCGACGGTCGGTATTACAGTCAAGCTGATCTGCAATATTTGGCCGTATTCAAATTGTGAAATCGAAAACGTGGCCGTGTTTCCATAAGCGGCATAGAAAGTCACATCTGGATTGACCGACGAAATGGTCACGGAGGATGGCAGGCTGTCGGTAATGGCCAGGTTGGCCAAGGGAATGCCGGTTATATTGGTGACATCAATGGAAATGGTGACCTGGTTGCTCACCTGCACGGACTGGACGGAACTGCTGGCCAAAAAAGTGAGGGTCTGGCCACCTGCCTTTTTGCCCGCGCAGGCCAGCCACAGTGCGATGCATAAAATGGCGCAAAAACCCCTGTGCTGTAACTTGATGGAAATCATGGTCAAAGCAACCATGACCCTGCAAAATCATGGTTTAGATTGCAACTCCTAAATACATGAATCACTGTGGTGCGACCATCTCAGTTTTTGAAAGAGTTACCCTCAGCCTCCGCGTTTGAATTTTTATAAACCTCCACCAACCAACTGCTCCGCTCCCCCTCCCCATCAATCTCATGGGTGGCGGGGACCGGGGAAGGGTGGCACCGACCTTTCGGAAAATGAGATGGCTCATTTATCGCGCTGGCTGTTTGCGATCTCCCCTCTCCTTAATCCTCTCCCCGCGCTCCGCTGGCGGGGCGAGGAAACCAGGGGCGCAGGGCTGTTGCGTGCGCTTGAAATGGCCATTACCTTCGACCTTCAAAATGGTTTAAAACCTTATTGAATCCACCGCCTCTTTCTCCCTCTCCATCAATCCCATTGATGGGGAGGGCCGGGGAGGGTGGCGCTGATCTTTCGGAAACAGGCAATTTGGCCCCAGCCCCAGAGGGGCGACCTATTTGTAGAAATCCAATCTCCAAAAACATTCCAAGCCCCGTAGGGGCGGCACATACAAGGCATCCAACCCATGCAGAATTGCGGGGAATATCCACCCCTCGTTGGGCATGCCTATGCTCCACCTGGTCAAACACAAACCCAAAACCGCCCCTTCGCTCTCCTTCCACCCAAACTTCACCAGCCTAAAAACTGAGATGCGCCCGGGGTCCAGGCATCGGCACAATATTTATTTACACCTCTCAAGCCGCCGCTATACTGCATGAACGGTGGCCGATGTGGCGGAATTGGCAGACGCGCCAGACTCAAAATCTGGTATCCGTGAGGATGTGTGGGTTCGACCCCCTCCGTCGGCACCACTGTTCTTTATCCGATTGTTTTTCCAAAACACTTCTCACAGACAGCGGATCAAGCACTGGTTCACAGTGCGTTACAAAACAGGCTGCCATGAGTAGTGTCAAGGCTTGGTTGACGTTTTTTATTTTTCTTAAAAGCTGTCTTTGTTTTTCCTTTCCGGCGTTTCGGGTTTGCAAAACGTTTTCTTGGCGCTATCAACGGTTTTAACCGTTGCTCTTCCTGCTATCCGTGCGCGGCCCCGCAGGGACGGCACTAGTTGACGCGTGCGGTCACAGCCAAGAAATGAGCGCGCCCCATCTCTAAAGCGGACCGTTGCCGATCCAGCCTGTTTCCCGGGCGCACGCCGTTTCAAAATCTCTCGGTCTGCCTTCATCCAAATTCTGATCTTTATGCAAGGAACCTCAGTCTTCGGCCCCAATCATGGTCCAGCCAAAGGCTGCGGGTTGCGCCCGGCCGGTGCGCCAGCGCCACAGATCCACCGCCATCTGTCGCGCCAGCGCCACGATGGCTTTCTTTTTCGCGGCTTTCGTCGCCTTGGGATTGCCGAACACGGGCCACCATTTCTTCACCAGCGCGCAGTCTCGCTGCCACACCACCAGCCGCCACGCCAGTTCCACCAGCGCCGTGCGTAACCGCACGTTGCCGTGTTTGGTGATCGGTAGGAGGTGCGTCGTCTTGCCGCTGGCGCTCACCCCGCCGCACAACCCGGTATAACTGCCCACCTGACGCCGGTTGTCGAAGCGGTTCCAGTCCCCGATCTCGCGTTCCACCACTTCGTAGCTGAGTCCGCCCAGCCCTTTGGGACGCAGGGCCGGTGCGGCTTGTTCCAAGGCCGTGGTGCAAGCCAAAGCCAAACGGCCCGGCTTCGTAGCAACTATGCACCTGTTCGGCCAGCAAGACCTGCGTCTTGAGCCACGTCAGAAACTGGGCCGGCGTGAACTTTTGCGCCGGTTGCGGCGCGCTGTTCTCCAGAATCCGCACCACAACGATGCTATCCGCGTGAACGTCCAGTCCCAGTTTGAGTGTTTTAAGTTTTTGGCTCGCGACTTGATCCGCGCGAACTTCGGAGGTGTTTGGTTTTTGTTTGAGCCTACGGTTGCTTGTTGTAGCGCCTTTACGCCCGCCAGCCAACCACTCATGTCATCTCTCAGGCGGCATCGAGGCTTGCAGGACCACGGGATTCCCATTGCCGGGGGTCTCCGGGGCGGAATCGCGCAGGCTGGCTTCGGCCTGTTCGTTGGTGATGCCCAGGCGGTGGCGCAGGACGGCCATGCCCACCACAGGGGGATAGGCTTGATCCGATTTCATTCTGGGTTCCACGTAGTCAATGACGTCAAAAAGGAGCAGGTTGGCGGATGGATAATCCAAGCCGGTCAGGTGCTGGATGTAACGCGTGGCCCGGTCAATCAGTTTGAGGTTGCTGGGCACAACCCAGATCATGAAATTGTCCATGACCCGTCCCATGCGCACCATGGTGCAGGTGGAAAGGGTGTTCAGGACCCATTTGGCTGCGAGATGCGTCATGCCATCCAGCAAAAACGGCCCGGATGGAACAGGCACAGGCAAGACCAGGCTGCCGATTGCCGCTTCGAGGTTGGGAACCCCGTCGCCAAATTGGATGCATCCGGCGCTGGCGCCTCGCCGGGCGGCTTGGTCAAGCTGTGACTGGATGAAATCCGCCACGGCGGCGTCTCTGGCTGTGACCATGGCGACTGCGGAATCGCCCGGACGCATGGGGCGGGCGGACATGCCGCCGGAATCAATCCTGTGCCGATACAGTTCCTGGAGGGTGATGTGGCGCAGGATTTCCCGGGTGCGTTCCACTTTGTCCGGTTCCACGAGATTGAGGATGTCCTGGGCAGACCAGCCGATGCATCGCGGCTGGCGTTGCAGGATGAATTCCCAGGCCAGGTCGGGCCGGGGATGAGGGAGAAAAAGGTAGGCCCATGATTCGGAGGCGGCTGGGTCGCCCCATTTGCGAAAGGGCGGGGTGCAGAAGGTGGGAGATCGCTCGGTGGTATCGGTGAGCACATCAATGCCCAGGCGGTTGGCAAAATAATTCATGCGCGCCCCGGCCTTGTAGGTTTTTTCCTCGAGGGCCACAAAGCCGGCCAGCCGCTCGCGAAAGGGCCGTGAGCGCAAATGATCGCGCAGCTCCTGCATGCCGTTTAAAAAGAGGGCGGCCATGTCGGCCTCCGGCAGGCCCATTAATTTGCGGACACTCGATTCCAAAACCACGGAGAGCGCGCAGAGCTGGATGGAGGTGGCCTGCATGCGGGTGGAACCGGTGATGGCCATGGGGCCGGTGGTGAGATTCACCTTGGATATCCGCGGGTCCTCCAAAATCTCGCGGCTGCGGCGGACGAGGCCCCCCAGGATGGCGTCGGGGTTGTTGTAAACAAAGAAGACCCGCGCGCCCGCATCCACGCCCTGCCAGGCTGTGCCGATCACAAACGAGGTTTCGCCCCCTTCAGTGATGGCAAAAACAAGGTCGGCAGGCCCCACGGAAAGGTCCCGCATTTGTTTCCGGCCAAAGGCGGTGAAATCCTCGAATCCCTCGACGGACTTGATGAGGGCGTAATCGCCCCCTGCCATCACGCTCACGGTGCGCTGTTCCAGGCCGGCGGCGCCGGGATGGGAACGTCCGGCGGTCCTCCAGAAATCGCGCCAGACGGAATCGAGGAGGATGGAGAGCCTGCCGGTGGAACCGCAGCCGGTGAAAAAGATGCGGCCCCCATTGTGGATGGTTTGGAGGACCTGGCGGGAGAGATCGGTCAGGAGGCCGGAATGGGCCACGGCGCGAAAGGCGGACACCACGTCTGCGTCTGCGGCGGAGAGGAGGTCCAGGGCGCCGGGGACGTCCGAGGCGGCGACCTGGCTGAGGGTGCGTGTGGCGGGGTGGGAGGATTCGGTGACGAGGCCGCCCAGTTTGAACTCGCTGCCGAGGGAGAGGAACTGGCTGGACCTGAGCCTGACATTTTCGTTCACGCGGGGATTTAATGCGATTGTCAAGCGGCTGTCACGCCGATAGGTTGGGACCATGCTGTCCACCCAACAAATGGCGGCGCTGAAGGCGTCCAGTTGTGAGGTTGAATTTGACAACCAAACGAGGGCGCTTTATGCGACGGACGCTTCGCCCTATCAAATCACGCCGGCAGCGGTGGCCCTGCCACGGAATGTGCAGCAGGCCTCGGCGGTGATGGTGGCGGCGCAGGCAGCAGGCCTGGCGGTGACGCCCCGGGGTGCGGGAACGGGTTTGAGCGGGGGCGCGGTGGGGGATGGCCTGATCATTGACCTGGCCCGGCACAACCGCAGCATCTGGGATTTCAACCTGGATAAAGGAACCATCCGGGTGGGCGCCGGGGTGGTTTTGGATCAACTGAACCAATACCTGCGGGCGGAGGGCTATTGTTTTGGCCCGGACGTGGCGACCAGTTCGAGGGCCACCCTGGGCGGGATGATCGCCAACGATTCATCGGGAGCCCACACACCCGTGTATGGCACAACGGGGGATCATGTGAACGAAATCGAACTGGTCATGGCCAGCGGCAAGATCACCCGGATTGGTTCGCATCTGCAATCCCTGCACGAGCAGAGGCATGTGGTGGAAGACCTGCTGCAACTAAACAGTCTGCTCATTGCGGAACAATTTCAGCCGGGCCTTTTGAAACGTTGGCCCGGCTACGGGCTGGCGCGCGCCTTGAACAATCCCGGCAACCTGATACCCATCCTGTGCGGCAGCGAGGGGACCCTGGCCTGCATTTTTTCGGCTGAGCTGAAGGTGGTACCCGTGCCGGCGGAGCGGGGTGTGGGCCTATTGTTTTTTGACTCCGTGGCGGAGGCCATGCAGGCCTCGATTGCCCTGCTGGACCTGGAGCCGGCGGCAATTGAACACATTGACCATCCGCTTTTTGACCAGACACGGGGCCAGCGGGAATTTCGCGCCGTGCGGGACCTGTTGCGACTGGATGAGCATCCGTGCGCGTCCATATTGATCGTGGAATTTTTCACGGAGTCGCGGCACAAGCTGGAAATGCTGGCGCGGAGCCATCTTGGCACGCGGCATTTGATCCTGCAAACGGAACAGCAGTCGGAGTTGGTCTGGGCCATGCGGAAATCCGGGTTGTCGCTGCTGACAAGTTGCAAGGGGGAGGCCAAGCCGGTGTGTTTCATTGAAGACGCGGCGGTGCGGCCCAGGGACCTGCCTGCGTACGTCCATGAATTGCAGGCGCTGATGAAACGCGTGCAGGTGGAGGCCTCCTTCTACGGCCATGCGGCGGCCGGCCTGCTGCATGTGCGCCCGGTCCTGAATCTTCACCAGCCCGGGGATCTGAAAAAATTCAGGCAGATTTCAGATGAAGTGGCGTCATTGGTGAAGCAATTCAAGGGTTCGCTGGCGGCTGAACACGGTGTGGGCATGGCGAGGACCGAGTATTTGCGCGACCAGGTGGGGCCGGAATTGCACCGGTTGATGCGTGAAATCAAAGCCTCGTTTGACCCGGCCAATCTTTTGAACCCGGGAAAGATCATAGGTGACGACCGGTACCGGATAGACCAGAACCTGCGTCAGAACGCGGGGCACCGGCTGCAACTGCCCTTTGAGCCACAACTGGCCTTTGCGGCGCGGGATGAATCCTTTATAGCCAATCTGGAGCAATGCAATGGATGCGGTGGCTGCCTGAAGGCAGGGCCGACCATGTGCCCCACCTACCAGGCCACCGGAGATGAGGGCATGTCCACCCGCGGCCGGGCCAACCTGATTCGCGCGGTGCTGGAACAGCGAGGGTCCCATCCCGACCCGCTTCAGGCCGGCGAACTGGACTACGTCCTGGACAATTGCCTGGGCTGCCGGGCCTGCACGAACGAATGTCCGTCCAATGTGAACATGAGCCTGTTGAAGGCGGAACTCTTGCAGGCGCGCATTCGGGCCGGCGGGATGAACCTGCGCCAACGGTTTCTTAGCTCGGTGGACTCGTTCGGTAAATGGGGGTGCATCCTGCCCCGGACCACCAACCTGCTTTTGGGCAGCCGCTGGATGCGGAAATTAATCGGCACAAGCCTGGGACTGGCGCCCGAGCGTCCGCTGCCGCTCCTGGCCACCACCCGCTTTGACCATTGGTTCAGCAAAAACAAGCCCGCTGCGGAGGGTCCGCGCGGGCGGGTGATCCTCTGGGATGACACCTTTGCGCGGTACCACGAGCCACACATAGCCATCGCGGCGGTCAGGGTGCTTGAGGCGGCGGGATTTGGCGTGACCCTGGCTCGAAACCGAAAATGCTGCGGGCGACCGGCCTTTAGCCAGGGAAACCTTGAGGAAGCCGGCAGCCTGGGCCAATACAACCTGGACCTGCTGAGCGGGGATGACGCCCCGGTGATTTTCATTGAACCCTCCTGCTATTCCATGTTTGCCGAGGACTACAAGGAAATGAAACTGCCCGGGGCCGAGTTCGTGGCGCGGCGGAGCCATTTGTTTCAATCTTTCATGGAGGATTTGCTGGCTTCGGAACCTGAAGCGCTGGCTTTTGACCAGGAACCCGGCAACATCGTGGTGCATACGCATTGCCATGCCAAGGCACTGACCCGCCCGAACCTGGCGGCAAAGCTCGCCTCCAGGCTGCCAAACCGCAATGTGCGGGCGCTGGATACCGGCTGCTGCGGCATGGCGGGCGCCTTTGGCATGCTGGCCGACAAATATGAATTATCCCTGAAAATTGCCGAACCCCTGATCCAGCAAATCCAGCAGCAACCCTACGGAACCACCGTGGTCCTCTCCGGGGCAAGCTGTCGGCACCAGGTTCAACATCTGGCCCGGGTTCGCACCCGGCATATTGCGGAAATTCTGGCGGAAGCCCTGATTTGAACAAGGCAAGCCCCTCAATTGAGAGAGGCACCCAAGCCGGGGTTGCCCGAGAGCCTGTCTGAAAATTCGGAAGGATGCTGCTTTCGTGCCCAAGCCGGTCTGGCCAGGCGCTAGGAGGGAACATACCCCCGCGGGTCTGCGACGGAGGAGCAACAACGCCAGGCCGGCTTGGACGCGAAAACCCTCCGGGCGACGGCGCTTTTG
>DAIDJC010000041.1 GCA_027451565.1 Limisphaerales bacterium
CATCACCGTCCCTCAGATGCGCGAGTTGACTCGTGAAATCCATCTCAAACCGACGGAAGCCTCCCACAAGGTGGCCATCATCACCAGCGCCGATCGCCTGAATGTGCAGGCAGCAAATGCTTTTCTTAAAACCCTTGAGGAGCCGCCTTCCAATTCTGTTTTGATCCTGCTCTCCACCGATCCATCACGCATCCTGGAAACGATTCTCTCCCGCTGCCTCAGGCTGAACATCTCGTTCGCCACAAGCGCGGAACTGGATCCTGCGGACCGGGAGTGGCTTGAATCGTTTGGATCCATTGCCAGTGGGAATCAAAAAAGCCTTTTGAGCCGCTATCGCCTGCTGGACAGCCTGCTCAAAAAATTGAATGACACCCGCGCGGCGGTGGAGGAGGCGCTCACGCGCGATTCGATGCTGGAGAAATACGATGAACTGGACCCTGGCCTGCGGGAAAGCCTGGAGGAGACGCTCAAGGCCTCCATCGAGGCTGAGTACCGTCGCCGGCGCACGGGCGTCCTGTCACTATTCCAGGCCTGCCTCAGGGATGTCTGGATCCACACACTGAATCTGGACGACTCCTTGTTGAGCCACCCACGCCAGAAGTGGACGGGTCAGTTATCCAAAAAAATCTCATCGAAACAGGCGATGGAAAACCTTCAAGCGCTGGAAGCCACCCAGCGCCTGCTTTATACCAATGTCCAAGAGTCTCTCGCCCTTGAAGTGGGGCTTTTGAAATTGCATTTCTAAAAGCCTGACTGAAAATCGGGAAGGGTCCTGCGACTGGGGATTTTGGCCCTGGGCGAGGCGGAGCTGTCGGCGCATCCCCGTGGCGGGCTGTAACGACGGGACAACAAAGCCCCAAGGCAAAAGGGCCGTCGCCCGGAGGGTTTTCGCGCCCAAGCCGGTCTGGCGTTGTTGCTCTCCGGTCACAGACCCGAGGTGGGTATGCTCCATCGTCGCGCCTGGCCAGACCGGCTTGGGCACGAAAACAGAATCCTTCCGAATTTTCAGACAATCTCCACGGGGCACGTGGGCAGCGCCTTTAAAAAAGACTGGCCGTATCGCTTGGTGAGGATGCGGTTGTCCAGGACCACCACGATGCCCGTGTCGGACTTGGTTCGAATGAGCCTGCCCACGCCCTGGCGGAATTTGAGGATGGCTTCAGGCAGGGAAAATTCGGTGAAAGGATTGCCGCCGCGCGCTTCAATGGCTTCGAGGCGCGCCTCGATCAGCGGATGGTCCGGCACGGCAAAGGGCAGCCGGGTGATGATGACATTGCTCAGGGACTCACCGGGCACATCCACTCCCTGCCAGAAGCTGTCCGTGCCAAACAGCACGGAATTGGTGTCATCCTTGAATTTCTCAAGCAACGTGGAGCGGGGCATTCCGGCGCCTTGAACAAGCATTTCCACCTTTAAATCCTCAAAAAAAACACGCAAGCGATCGGCCATTTCCTGCATCAAGCGATAACTGGTGAAAAGCACAAAGGCTTTGCCGTGGCTGAGCGTTATGAAATGGCGAATCCAATGATCCAGGGCCTCGGTATAGCCTGGTTCGCGGGGTTCAGGCATTTTCCGCACGGCGAACAATTTCATCTGGCGGGCATAATCAAAAGGCGTGCCCACCTGCAATCGAACCGCCTGGGTGCAACCCACGCGGTTGACGAAGTAATCCAGGGCTGCAGCGGAGGCTCCAGCGGAAAAGCGCCCGGCAGGGCCGGCGGGGCTTGATTCGTGGGTGGCCCTGCCATCCGCCGCCTGGGATTCGGCCCGGGTTCCCAGCGTGGCGCTGGCCATGATCACGCTGGAGTCCGTGGAAAAAAGCCTTTGGCTGAGGTATTGCGCCACATCCACGGGGGCGGAGTTCAGGGAGAGGTTTTTTTGCAATTTACCCGACCTTTCCACCCAGTACACATGGTTGGGTTCCGACTGACCCAGAAAACTGGCCACGCCCATTTTCAATTCCCCCAGCCTCCGGTTGCACTCCACCAATTCCTGGCCTATTTCCTTGTCCTCGCTGGTTTTCACCAGTTCGCTCACCGCCTCGCGCAGGCGCTGGATGGGAAGGGTGACATTGTCCTGGACCAGGTCGGTGCGTCGGATCCTGAGTTCTTTCCAATCGCGTGACGGCTTGGCATCCGCGCCTTCCGGCCGGGCGCTGCGCGTGATGGTTTCACAGGCCTTTTCCACTTCTTCAAAAAAAACATCCGCTGCCGACAGGATTTCCGACACCAGATTGACCTCGCGCCCCTTGCACAGCGAGGCGAGCAGGCCTTTTTCCGTGCGCGGGTTCCACAAACGATTCAAGGCATACCGCACCTGGCCGCTGGATACGCTCAGCCCGATGTGCCTGGATGCCACATTCTCGATGGTGTGCGCCTCATCAAACACCACAAAATCATTTTTAAAAAGGATGCCCCCCTCCATTTCGTCATCCAAACCCGAAAGCAGTGTGAAAAACAGGGTGTGATTCAAAATCACCACATCAGCGGAGAGGATGCGTCCGCGCGCGCGCTGGAAAAAACACGGGGCATGGTCCCTGGCAAAGTCTGACTGATGGCCGCATAACTTGGGGGAGCACAGCCCGCGCTCGGAGCAAACCTGGGACCACACACGCGGGTCCGGTTCCACATCAAAATCGGATAGGCTGCCATCCCTGGTGGAGTGGGACCATTCCAGGATGCGCTGCAATTCCGAGGCTTCTGAAGAGGTGAACCATTGCTGGCTTTGTTGGAGGGCTTTGTGCAGTCTCCGGGTGCAAAGGTAGTTGGCGCGCCCTTTCAACATGGCATGGTTGAATGAAACCGGCTCCGGCAGCGCCTTCAACAGCATCGTCAGCATGGGAAGATCTTTTTCCGCCAGTTGCTCCTGCAGGTTGATGGTATGGGTCGAAATCACCGCCTTCTTTTTGCAGCCCACGGCAAACAGGATGGAGGGGATGAGATAAGCCAGGCTCTTGCCCACGCCGGTGCCAGCTTCCACGGCCAGGTGTTCGCGGTCATTCAATGCCCTGGCCACGGCCACGGCCATCTCCTGCTGCTGCGGGCGGAATTCAAAATTTGAAGAATGCGATAGCAAGCCTGTCGGCGAAAAAATCTTCTCCACCTGCATCATCAAATCCGTCGAGGGGGCAAACTCGTTCAGTGAAATCATAATTCCATGCGGCTTTCCAAAGTCACCCACATCCCATCCTGCCCGCCTGGCGGCACCGTCCGTATATTCTGGCCCACGTTGCCGGATTCCACGCATATCATGCCCCGGTACTCCTCATCGCCAAAGTCCGGCAGCGCTTTCGCCTTGTCCACCCATGGATTCCACACCACCGTGTCGAGGGAGCCGCCCTTGGTCACTGTCACGCGCCGTCGCCAGCGCCCATCCCAAACTTCCACCGGACCGGTGGTGTCCATATAAACCCTGTCCGTCTCGCCCGCGATTCGAATGGCAGGATGGGTTTCCTGTTTTCGGGCCTGGAAATCCACCTTGTCCAGATACCAGGCGCCCTTTAGCCCCCGTATTTCCACATCTGCAATGTCGCCAACGGTCAGGTAGGTGTGCAGGCAGGCCTCGTGGACAAAATCCTGGCTGCCATGGTTCTGGACCAGCAATTTCAGGGTCAAATGCTCGGCCACCGTCACGGTCAGGCTTGTTTGCGCGGCGGGCCAGCCCGCCTCCGTCAACCGGGCTGGCGGCAGGGCCAGTTTCACCGTCACACGTCCCGCTTCATCCACGGCCGATCCGGTCATTTCCCAGGCGGCAAGCCGCGCCACCCCGTGTGACGGTTTGCCTTGCCGCGGGCCGAACCACGGAAAACACACGGGTATGCCCCCTCGTATGGCTTTTCCAGGTGCAAAATCACTTTTTTGGCTCAAAAACAATAACGGATGCTCGCCATTTTTTTGAAAATGCGTGACTTGGCCGCCGTGAAGGCAAATCTCCGCCGCGCTGAACCCGCCGGTGATGTGTAGCAGGGGCAAGCCTCCGGGGCCGGCCATCCGCTTCAATCTTCCTGGTATTTCAAATGCCTTGGTCTCTGTGCTCATAAATCAGGGGGCCGCTCCGGGCGACGGGTCCAATCGCCCGCTTGACACATCTTGCAAAAACGTGGGCGAAGAAGGAATCACGTTGGATTCAATGCCCGGGCTTTCTTCCGGGCCGTGCTCCGGGTTTATCTGGCGGAACAAATCCAATTGAGGCGGGGCAACCAGTTTTTTAAGCTTTTCACGGTCCTGATGGCGCCGCGGGGTTCGCGTCTGGCCCTCGGGGGTCAGTTCAGATTCCTCCAGGTTCAGCAGGATTTCCTTGGCGCGCTCCAGCACGGGTTTGGGCACGCCTGCCAGTCGGGCCACCTGGATGCCGTAGCTTTTATCCGTGCCGCCAGGGACAATTTTGCGCAGAAACACAATCTGGTCCTGCCATTCACGCACCGCCACGTTGTAATTTTTCAGCCGGGCCAGTTTGACCGCCAGTTCGGTCAACTCATGGTAATGGGTGGCGAAAAGGGTCTTGGCTCCGGTTTGATGATGCAAGTGTTCCACAATCGCCCAAGCCAGGGAGAGGCCATCAAACGTGCTCGTGCCCCGGCCTATTTCATCCAGCACAATCAGGCTCCGCGCGGTTGCGTTGTTTAATATGTTGGCTGTCTCGCTCATTTCCACCATGAAGGTGGATTGGCCGCGGGAAAGGTCGTCGCTCGCCCCGATCCGTGTGAAAATCCGGTCCAGCAAATCAATGCGCGCCTGGGTGGCTGGAACAAAGGATCCGGTGTGCGCCAGTAGCGCCAAAATGGCCACCTGCCGGATATAGGTGGATTTGCCCGCCATGTTCGGCCCGGTGATGAGCATGATTTGCCTGTCACGGTCAAACTCCGTGTCGTTGGGCACAAAGCGTTCCTCCACCAGGCGCTGTTCCAGCACGGGATGCCGCGCATCGCGAAGAATCAAGGCCCCTTCATTTTGCACGTCGGGGCGGCAGTATTGGTGCAGCCGGGCTGTTTCTGCGAAGGCCGCCAGCACGTCGAGTTGCGCCAGCGCCGCTGCCGAGGCTTGCATGGCTGGCAGCCGCATCAACACCTCCTCGCGCAAACGCTGAAACAATTCATACTCCAGTTTCGTGCTGCGTTCCTCGGCCCCAAGTATCTTTCCCTCCATCTCCTTGAGTTCCGGGGTGATGAACCGCTCGCCATTCGCGACGGTCTGCTTGCGTATGTAGGTGGCGGGAACCTTGTCCAGGTTGGATTTGGTCACTTCTATGTAATAGCCAAAAACGGAATTAAACCGCACTTTCAACGAGGCAATTCCCGTGCGTTCCATCTCCTCCGCCTGAAGGCGGGCGATCCAGTCCTTGCCCCCTCGTTGAGCCGCGCGAAGTTCATCCAGCGCAGGGTCGAATCCGTCCCGGATCATGCCTCCCTCCTTGAGCGCCAGGGGCGGCTCATCCACAATCGCGCGCCCAATTAAATCCACCAATTCCGGCTGGGGGACGATTTGTCCGTCCAATTCGTGCAACAAACATGGATTCTCCCGTTCGGAAGCGGCTTCCTGAACGAGCGGAAATTTTTTTTGAGGCTCCTCCAATGGCGACGCAATCCGGGCCAGGACATCCTTCAGGCTTGGCAATTGATCCAGCGCCTGGCGCAACACACAGAGGTCGCGCGCATTGCCCGAGCCCGAGCTTAATCGCCCAAGGGTCCGCTCCAAATCCCGAATTTCCCGCATCCAGCCGCGCAAACCCTCCAATCCATGCGCATTGGCCAAAAACATGCCCACAGCCTCCTGCCTCCTCCGGATGGCTTGGACCTCCGCCAAAGGCTGGCTCAACCACTGGCGCAACCGCCGCGCTCCCATCGGGGTCGCCGTATGGTTCAAGGCGTCAAACAGGCTGGTTCCCTCGCGCTGCGCCTCCAAAATCTCCAGATGCCGCAGCGTCGTGGAATCCAGTGTCAAATAGTCATGGCGCTGATAATAAACGATGCGCGTGAGCTGCTTCACGTCACGGCGCAGGTGATGGATGAGGTAGTGCAGGGCCGCTCCCGCCGCTCCCACCGCCGCAGGCCGGTCCTTCAAGCCAAATCCATCCAGGGAAGCCACCTTGAAATGTTCGCGCAAGGTGAAACACGCAGTCTCAGGCGCAAAGGTCCAAGCCTCATACTCCCCAGGCAGGGGATGTCCATCCCTCACCAAGGCAACCAAGGCAGCCTCACCCGAAGGAACCATGATCTCCGCCGGTTTGACCCTCTCCAATTCACCCAGCAAGGCCGAATCACCCTCCAGTTCTGTGGTCAGAAAATCGCCCGTGGTGAGGTCCACCAAAGCCAGCCCGTAGCTTCTGGACGCGGGATGGATGGCTGCCAGGAAATTATTCCTCTCGGCCACCAGCAACCGCTCGTCGAAATGCGTTCCAGGTGAAAGAATCTGCGTCACTTCGCGGTTGACCAGTTTTCCAGGGCGGGGATCCTCTGTCTGCTCACACAAAGCCACTTTTCGCCCGGATCGCAATATGCGTGAAATGTAGCCGCCAGCAGCATGAAAGGGCAGCCCGCACATCGGAATCCCGTTGCGGGCGGTCAGGGCCAGGTTCAGAATCTGCGCCCCGGTTTTTGCGTCCTCGAAAAACATCTCGTAAAAATCCCCAAGACGGAACAAAAGCAGGGCATCACCCGGCAGACCGCCCTTGATCCGGCGGTACTGGGCCATCATTGGAGTCAGTTGGACATCAGCGGACACAACCGGATTTTAATCTCCTTTTGCCTTCACGTCGAAAGTTTTCTGCCCATTGCACTTCCAGTGAATACTTCCAGTGAATACTTCCAGTGAATACTTCCAGTGAATACTTCCAGTGAATCCGGCTGAAACCCCCAAGCCCCGGTGTCCAAGCCTTGCAGGCCAGCGCACCCGGTCTGCCTGTCCCCAAAATCAAGGCAGCCGTAAGCGGCGCGCAGTGGTCCGCCGGGCAGAGGCTTGCCAGGATTACGGTTCGGTCGCGAAAGGCTGCATGAGGTTTCCTCGATTTTTCAGACACGGGCGCGGAGTGGTAGAAGAGAAAACGAAGACCTATGCCACGAACACACAAGCTTCACTTCACCAACCGTTGTCGGCGCATCCCCGTGGCGGGCTTTAACGACGGCGACAACAAAGCCCCAGGGCAAAAGCGCCGTCGGCCGGAGGGTTTTCGCGCCCAAGCCGGTCTGGCGTTGTTGCTTCCCGGTCGCAGACCCGCGTGGGGATATGCTCCCTCGTCGCGCCCGGCCAGACCCGCTTGGGCAGGAAAACAGAATCCTTCCGAATTTTCAGACAGGCTCTGAAGCCTCCGGATTCCCAATTACAACCCGGAGCGGTGCCACCGGGCGGAACGATAGTTTCAACACCATGCCGCTCGTCGCGCTGTTCTCAAGCCTTAAAACCCTGAATTTCCGGCTCTGGGACGAGCATCGGCACCGGCTGGTTGGATTCGGCCATCTGGGAAACATCCGGTAGGGAAACTCCCCATGGCCGCCTTCCGGGGTTCAGGCTTATGGTCGTGCAGTGAAGATCAAAACAGTCATTCCCAAAACCGATCAGTCGTCCGATGCCGCACCTCAACCTTGGTCGAATCCCCGTCAGCGGGTTCTCGTGGTGGAGGATGAAGCGGATATCCGCCGCCTGAACACGGAACTGCTGGCTTGTTCCGGCTATCACGTGGACGCCGCCGAAGACGGCGCGGTTGCCTGGGATATGTTGCAAGCAAACCACTACGATCTCCTGGTCACCGACCACAACATGCCGAAAGTGTCCGGCATTGAGTTGCTGAAGAAACTTCATGATGCGAGCCTGAAGCTGCCGGTCATCATGGCCACGGGAACCCTGCCGCAGGCCGAATTGGTGAATCAAGTGAAAGCAAAGATGAGCCAAAAATCCCGGACAAAATAGCAAACGTCTGCATGTTCCTTCTTCATGGGGGAAAGACCTTATAGGAACCGGGCGGTGGCGTGTTATCGTAACGCCATGAATATATTATTACTCCTGGTTGTCCTTCTTCTCCTGTTCGGCGGAGGCGGATTTTACTTTGGTGGTCCCTCCTTCGGCGGAGGCGGGCTTGGTTTGGTTTTGCTGATATGCCTTGTCATCTATTTCATGGGCGGATTTCGCGGCACGAAAAGTTAGCAGATTATCCAACCGCTGGTTTTTCACCAAGCCGGCGGGTGGGGTTTTCACCTAATGGCAGGAGGCGATTTCATTCGTTATTGTGATGCCAATGCAAAATATCAAACCATCCGACATGACAAAACTGGAAGAATTTAGGATATGGCTGGATGCCAACGGCCAAGCTTATACCAATCCGAACCCGATTGAATCCGGCATTCCGCCAGCGTCCGAGCCGCCTTCGGAAGCGGAATTCAGCACCGGAAACACAACTCCTTTGTAGGAGGAACCAATTATAATATATTAGTAAAAAACATCAAAACATCAAAAAATCAATAAATAATATGAATAAATCATCAGACAAGAAGTGCTCCGAAAAGGTTAAGTCAGGCAACGAAATCCGCATGGGCCGTGAAGTGCCAATTATTAAAAAGGCATCCAGTTGTGATTCTGAAAAGGACGCCAAATGTTCGGATAAGAAAGAAGAAATCCGTGAGGATCGGTCAAGCTCCCTGGTTTGACGGCTAGCCACTGACAATTCGTCCTTTTCGGGCGCATTTCACGGTTCAATAATTTAAAAGTGCGTGACGAAATTTAAAAAGCAAATTTATGATTCTCACTGCCCTGGCCGTTGCAATCCTGGAAACAGGGTGCAAACAATCAAATACTGCGGATGAAAATATGGCCGGCGAATCATACGTCACGTCAACGGCTGAAAACATAAAGTAGGGCGCCACTAATGCCTGGACCAATATCAAGGAATCATTTGGTTTAACTGAAGACTATTTTTGCGCCAAGAAAGATGGGATGGATCAGCGACCAATTCCATGACCAGTAGTTCTATGATGAACGGAGTCCAGTTAAATTGACAAATAAAAGTGGCAGGCCGAACACATCGAAGTGGATTGACAGCAAAAAGAAACAAATTCATTTATGATAAGAATTATAAGAGCTTTGATTAATATCGTGGTGGGCATCATCGAATTGCTTTTGACTTTCAGACTGATATTCACTTTTTTGGCAGTTAATCCAGACACGCCGTTCGTTGCCTGGCTTTATCGGGTCACGGCGCCGCTGGTGGCGCCTTTCGCTAAAATTCTTCCAAACTGGAAATTTTCAGGCTTCGTGGTTGATTTTGCCACTGTTGCCGCGCTGATCGTGTTTGCTTTGTCCGGTGGCTTGCTTTTGATGGTGTTTTCCTATCGCCGCAAAGAACATGTCCCGGCGGAGGTTCCCCAGGATATCTACTGACTCTTGCATTAAACTACCTAAAATAATTACTCGGTTGCTGTCCAAAGCAATATGGGTAATCCCCAAGGTGTAAAACGTGATTGTCCGGCGCTGGAATGGCGTCGGCTGCAGGCCATCAAATTATTTTCACAGAACCGATCCAAGGCGGAAGTGGCCCGCCATATTGGTGTCAGCAACCAATCCGCCGGACGCTGGCATGAGGACGTGGGAACGTGGCGGCAAAGAGGCCTTTAAGCACCTTGGTCGTGCTGGCCGCAAGGCCCGCCTCCAACTGTTGGACCACGTGCTGCTGGCGGCCGATTTACAGCGTGGTCCCGAAAAAGGCATGGGCTTGGCTACCAGTAAGCCATCATCTGCGTCTTCAAGTGCGCGGCAAAATCTTGCTGGTGTGGGATTGGCTGGGGGTCCATCGCTGCCGGTTGGTGCGCCAATGGCTGGCCGCCCAAGGCGACCAGTTTCTGGTGGAGGAACTGCCGGGTTATGCCCCTGAACTCAACCCGGTGGAATATCTCTGGGGTTGGTGGAAGGAGAATACCGTGGCCAAAGGCTGTCCCCTCACCACTGAGAAGCTGCACTGGCTGGCCTGCCAAGGTTTTCGCCAGGCCCGGCAACGCAAAACCACCCTGGTCGCGGCTTTCTGGAAACAGGCTGATTTGCTCTTTTGAATCCTCTATAATATGCAGGTGTGAGTGGTATCTCTCTCGTAAACAACGAACAGGTTTTCAACGATAATTTCCACCCGGCCAGGCGGCATGTTTCATTCACTTTTTGGTTCCGGCTTTGCCGGGCTGGGATTTGTCCCACGCTGGGCTTATCAGCCCCTGGCGGGCGGAATAAACGCGCAGCTTTCTTCATGGGAGCAGTCTTGGATTACAGTCAATGAAGTTAAAGCAGAAGCCATGACCTTGACCGTTCAGATTGCGGATAAGACTCGCCCTTGCGGCCTGCACGCCAGGTCTTACGCAGCGATTAGCTGGGTTTCAGCTTGAAGCCAATTCTCCACATCGCGTCCGGGAATGTATCCACTCTCGGAAAACAGATTGTAGGCCCGCTTGGCGATTTCATCATGGGAAGGCTTGACGGCGGCGTGGCGTTGGTTTGTTTTTGGTGACCTAACCGGCGCGTGGGCATGTATTGATCCCAGGTGAGCTGAATCTTCGGTTTTTTGACTTTGGAAATAATGTTGTTCATTCATGCGATGAGAATAGTCCAGGATCCGGCACGGTGCCATAGGGTGAACACCTTATGGCATCCTCAGGCAGGAAAAGGTTAACTTCCAAATATGAACCTTTTACTCTCTCCGGTTTTCGCCAGTGCCATTTGGATCGGCGGCGGCGGTGTTGGCCTGTTGCTGGTCATTGTCATTTTGGTGCTGCTGTTTCGCCGCTAAACGCAGTTCTTGAACTCACGGACATTCGCTGGCCGCTGCCGACCGAATTGGTGCCGCCAGGAAGAAATAGGGAAAGAATTCGTGAATCAACACAATATGAAAAATCCCATTGAATACATCATCGTCGCGGTGCCCTTTCACGCCGATGCCGCGACCCATGACGAGCTGGCGCGAAAAGTGAACGAAAAAATAAACGGCGGTTACGAACTATGTGGTTCACCGTTCTTCAACGAGGAAATGATGTATCAGGCCATGACCAAACCCGTCCACCCTGCTTCGCACCAGCCGGCTCCATGAAAAAAATCATCCCCATCACATCCTTGTTCCTCGATATCGGCGGTGTCCTGCTCACCAACGGCTGGGATCATCATGCCCGCCGCCGGGCGGCGCAGCAGTTCAAGCTGGACTGGGCGGAGATGGAACAGCGGCATGGCTTGAACTTTGAAACCCACGAAGAGGCTAAAATCACTTTCAACGAATATTTAGACCGAGTGGTCTTTTTCAAAAAACGTCCTTTCACGCGCGCCGTGTTTCGAAGCTTCATGTTCGCGCAATCAAAACCGGTCGCCGGGATGATTGAACTGGTCCGAAACCTCAAAGCCAGATATGGATTGAAGATCATCGTCGTCAGCAACGAGTCGCGCGAATTGAACACTCATCGCATCAGCAACTTCAAGCTGGCCGGATTTGTGGATGCTTTTATTTCTTCCTGCTACGTCCATCTCCGAAAACCGGACGCGGATATTTTCAAGTTGGCGCTGGACATCGCCCAGACTCCCGCGCGGCAGATTGTCTATATCGAAAACACGCCGCTCTTCGTCCAGATCGCGGAGGGTTTTGGGATTCGCGGCATTCTCCACACGGATTACAAATCCACTTGCGCCAGGCTGGCTGCGTTCGGATTGGAGGTCGCAAGATGACTGAAAAACCATCCGTCCTCACCATCAACGGCGGCTCGTCGAGCATCAAGTTCGCGCTCTATCAAGTTGGCAAGCCGCTGAAGCGAAAACTATATGGAACAATTGACCGCATCGGCGTGGGCGGAACAAACCTGACGTTTCACGACGCGAATGGAAAACCGCAGGCCAGCCGCAAGCTCACCGCCGCCGATCACAAATCAGCGGCGAATGCCCTGATAGACTGGCTCGAAAAGCAAATTGATTTCGCGTCGGTCAAAGCCGTCGGACATCGAGTGGTTCATGGGATGAAACACACCGAGCCGGAGCTTGTAACAAAAAAATTAATGCATGAACTGCGTCGCATCAGCCCCAACGACCCGGATCATTTGCCGCGCGAGATTGAACTCATTGAGGTGCTTCGCCAACGCGATCCGAAACTTCCACAGGTGGCCTGCTTCCACACGGCGTTTCACCAAACAATGCCCCGTGTGGCCAAGCTGCTACCGATCCCGCGCCGCTTCGACGCGAAAGGAATTCAGCGCTACGGTTTTCACGGTTTGTCCTACGCCTACCTCATGGAAGAACTCGCCCGCCTGGGCGACCCGGCAGCAAAAAAAGGCCGCGTGATCCTCGCGCATCTCGGCAACGGCGCGAGCCTCGTCGCCGTGCGTGATGGCAAAAGCATTGACACGAGCATGGGCTTCACGCCGACGGCAGGATTGGTGATGAGCACGCGCTCCGGTGATTTAGACCCCGGCCTCGCACCGTATCTGGCGCGAACCGAAAAGATGACCATCAGCCAGTTTTACAAAATGGTCAACCACGAGTCGGGTTTGCTTGGCGTTTCGGAAACCAGCTCTGACATGCGGGATTTGCTCGACCATGAAAAGCAGGATGTGCGTGCGGCGGAAGCCGTGGCGCTGTTCTGTTATCAGGCAAAAAAATGGATCGGCTCCTTCGCCGCCGCGCTCGGTGGGTTGCACACGCTCGTCTTCGCCGGCGGCATCGGCGAAAACTCGCCCATCGTCCGCGCCCGTATTTGCGAAGAGCTGAACTTTCTCGGCATTGAACTGGACAAATCGCGCAACGCGAAGACTGCGGTGGTGATTTCCAGGAAATCCAGTCGCGTCAACGTTCGCGTCATTCGCACGGACGAAGAACTGATGATTGCGCGTTCAGTTCTACGCTGTTGTCCGATTGGCACATTGAACAAGGCCGCTTTGAGGTAGGGTTTCACCTGATAGCGGCGCCGTCCCCGCCACTGCAATTTAGTCTTGGCATCCGCTCCGGTCGCGGCGCTATCAAATTCTCAAACACGCTGTCGGCCAGACAGCCGGTGGCGAACAAAAGCGAAACGCAAACAAAACCGAAAGAATTATAATGGCGAGCAAGGCCAAAACACTGGAAGGTTACAAACTGGACAGCCTCGACGGGGAAATCGGGAAGGTCAAAGAATTTTATTTCGATGACCGGCACTGGACCATCCGCTATCTCGTCGCAGAAACCGGTGGTTGGCTTGCAGACCGGCAGGTTCTGATTTCCCCGTATGCACTGATTGCCTTGGACAAACAGGAAAAGCAAATCGTCGTTGATTTGACCAAAAAGCAGATCGAGGACGGTCCGTCCTTGGACAGTGACAAGCCTGTCTCCCATCAATTTGAAGAAGCTTACTACGGGCATTTTTTATACCCGATGTATTGGGGCGGCCCATACAGTTGGGGGAATTATCCCTGCCCGATGCGCGACCGTGAGCAGTTAAAAAAGTCCATTCAGCGTAAAAAAGTGTCAAGGGATCACCATTTGCGCAGCACTTATAGTGTGAGCGGCCATCACATCCAGGCCTTGGATGGCTTGATTGGCCACGTCAAGGATTTCATCATTGATGATGAGACGTGGGCGATTCGTTACCTCGTCGTTGACACCCACAACTGGTGGCCGGGCAAAAAGGTCCTGGTTTCACCGCAATGGATCGAGCGCGTGAGTTGGAGCGTGCGGAAAGTATTCGTCAATCTTTCGCGCGAGACCATCAAGCAGTCACCGAAATACACGGAGAAGTCTTTGCTGATACGAGATTATGAGATCGGTCTGCAAGGTCACTACAATCGCAAGGGAAATTGGGTGGATGAACTGGTGGCTATTTAGCATTTCTTTTGGGACAATTAAGTCGCCGCCATGGGAGAGAGAAACAGCAACGCCCGGCGGCGGCGGAATGTAAAACAGTGAAAGCTGTCGAACTCATCGTGAAATGCCTGGAGAACGAGGGTGTCGAATACATCTTCGGCGTGCCGGGCGAGGAGAACATGGATTTGCTCGACACTTTGCTCGGCTCGCCCATCCGCTTTGTCGTGACGCGACATGAGCAGGGCGCGGCGTTCATGGCGGATGTTTATGGCCGGCTGACCGGCAAGGCGGGTGTGTGCCTCTCAACGCTGGGGCCGGGCGCGACGAATCTCATCACCGGAGTGGCCGATGCCAACATGGATCGCGCACCGCTCCTGGCGCTCACCGCCCAGGCCGCACGCGGCCGGCTTCACAAGGAATCGCACCAGCATCTGGACATCGTCACGCTGTTCCGCCCGGTCACCAAGTGGAACACCAGTCTGCCCATTCCCGACATCATTCCCGAAGCCTTTCGGAAAGCCTTCAAACTGGCGCAATCCGAAAAACCCGGTGCCACGCACATCGAAATTCCCGAAGACGTAGCCCGCATGGAAACCGACGGTCAGCCGCTGCTGGTGCAATGGCTGCATCCCGGCGGTGCCGCACCGGAACAAATCGCGAAGGCGGCGCACATCATTTCAAAAGCCGCGCGTCCAATCGTGCTGGCGGGTAACGGCGTCATTCGCGGACGCGCTTCCGAAGCGCTGGTTCGGTTTGCCGAAAAACTGAATCTTCCCGTCGCCACGACCTTCATGGCCAAAGGCGTTATTCCAGATTCGCATCCGCTAGCGCTGGGGGCTGTCGGCTTGCAAATGCGCGATTATGTGAACGACGCATTCGTGCAGGCCGATGTCGTCATCGCCATCGGCTACGACGTGGTGGAATATGCGCCGCATTCGTGGAACCCGGATCACGACAAACAAATTGTGCATTTGGACATGTCGCCCGCCGAAGTGGATGCCGCTTACATTGTCGAGGTTGGCGTGGTGGGTGACATCGCCTCGGCGCTCGATGCTCTGGCTCAGGTGGCTGCGCCGCAGACTAAGGCACACGGCTTGTCATTCCGCCAAAGGTTGCGCGACGAATTGGAAACGGGACGACAGGACAATTCCTTTCCGCTCAAACCGCAGCGAATCCTTGCCGACCTCCGCTCCGCGCTGGCCGACGACGACATCGTCATATCGGACGTGGGCGCGCACAAACTTTGGCTCGCGCGCTTGTTTCCGTGTCTGCAACCCAACACCTGTATTATCTCGAACGGTTTTGCCGCAATGGGCATGGCCGTGCCCGGTGCCGTGGCGGCGAAGCTCGCGCATCCGAATCGCCGCGTGGTGGCGGTGACGGGCGATGGCGGCTTCCTGATGAACTCGCAGGAATTGGAAACCGCCGCGCGGCTGAAAACCCCCTTCTTGGTGCTCGTGTTCAACGACCGCACCTACAGCCTGATTCGCTGGAAGCAAATGCAACAGTTCGACCGGCCGGCCTTCGTGGACTTCAGCAACCCGGATTTCGTGAAATACGCGGAGAGCTTCGCCGCGAACGGCATTCGCATCGAATCAGCGGATGAACTGACCCCCGCACTCCGCAGCGCGTTGAACTCAAATAAACTCACGATTATTGACTGCCCGGTGGACGTGGCGGAAAATCTACGCCTGACTCAAAGGCTCGGCCCACTCGTGGCACCCGGAAGGCTTCCTATTTGAAAAATCGTTTGTCCAATAGCGGGCAACCCTGGCTTATTTTAATGCCTTTCGGAAATTCATGGGGGAATGACGGCGATGGTGACGGGTTCCTATGATGAGGTGCTTTTGAGCAGGCGCGACCAACTGCTCACAGGTTGACGGACCACCTGCGGACAGGAGCGCCTCCGGCGTTTGGGAGTCAGGCAACGTCGCGCCTGTGCGTAAAAGCGTTCCGTCAATTGT
>DAIDJC010000042.1 GCA_027451565.1 Limisphaerales bacterium
CCTGCAGCATGGCATTGCCAACCCGGTGACCGATGCCGGGCTTACGGTGGAAAACAACCACACGGCAAGCGGATTTCGCCGCAGCAATGGCTGGGGCGGAGACAAGGTGTATTACTTCGTGATGGAATTTTCCCAGCCCTTCCAATCTTTTGGCGTGGCTCAGGCGGATCATGATCTCCCAGGCGCCCAAACCCAAGGCAGGGAAACCAAGGGCCACTTTGATTTTCAAACACGATCCGATTCCCCCATCCTGGTGCGCGTGGGGCTTTCCACCGTGAGCGTGGAAGGCGCCAGAAGGAATTTGCACGCCGAGATTCCCGGCTGGAATTTCGATAAAACCGCGCGTGAAGCGGGCAACCAGTGGAAAAAAGCCCTGGGCAGTGTTGCAATCCAGACGCCAGACCGTCACCTGGCCAGAACCTGCGCCACGGCCCTCTATCACAGCCTGCTGGCCCCCACCCTTCTGAGCGACGTGGACGGACAGTTTCGCGGCCCAGATGGATTGGTTCATCAGGCCCAGGGATACAATTATTACACCGAAATGTCCTTATGGGACATTTTCCGGGCCGAAAGCCCCCTCCTGACTCTTATTCAACCCGGCCGGGTGAATGATTTCATCCGGACCATGCTGGATCATGATCAGATATTTGGCCATGGCACCCTGCCGGTCTGGCCGGAGGGCGGCAAGGAAACCTGGTGCATGATAGGCAACCATGCCATCCCCATCATTGCCGACGCCTATTTGAAGGGGATTCGCGGGTACGACACTGAAACCGCGCTCCAGGACATGATTCGCAGCACCGAACAGGATCGTGAACAACTCAGTGAATACAGGACCCTGGGTTACATTCCCACCGGAGACCATGTTCAAAGCGTTTCCAAGGTGCTGGAATATGCTTATGACGATTCCTGCATCGCCCGCATGGCGGAAGCCATGGGGCATCATGATCTGGCAGAAAAATTTTTCAAGCGGAGCCAGAACTGGACCAATGTGTTTGATCCCTCAACCGGCTTCATGCGGGGCCGCAATGCGGATGGGTCGTGGGTGACTCCGTTTGGCCGAAAGGAGATCGAAAGCATCAACTTTGATGAATACACCGAGGCCAACGCCTGGGAATATAATTTTTTTGTTCCCCAGGATGTGCCCGGCCTGATTGCCCGGCTGGGCGGGGACCAGCCTTTTGCCGCCAGGCTGGATGAATTGTTCGACACGCCGGACACCATTCCCAACCTGACCTTGATTCCCGATGTCACGGGAGTGATTGGAATGTATTCCCAGGGCAACGAACCCGATCATCATGTGGCTTACCTTTACAATGCCGCAGGAATGCCTTGGAAAACCCAAACCCGAGTGCGCCAAATCGCCACCTCGTTGTACGACGATTCGCCGGCAGGCATTTGTGGCAACGACGACTGCGGCCAAATGTCTGCCTGGTTCCTTTTTTCTGCAATGGGTTTTTATCCCCTGGACCCGGTCAGCGAGGTCTATGTGCTGGGCAGTCCCCTGGTCAACAAAGTAGTCCTGCATCCTGACCCGCGTTTTTACCACGGACGCCCCTTCACGATGATTGCAAGGGATAATTCACCCAGCCATCCCTATATTCAATCCGCCACGCTGAATGGGCGGCCATTGACTCATAGTTGGATTTCCCAGGCAGACATTGTCTCAGGAGGCACCCTTGAATTGGTCATGGGCGCCCAACCCAACAAACAATTTGGCCTGAAAACTCAAGATCGGCCTCCGGGAATGCGCAATCCATAGCCCCGTTTGACTGCCAAGGGGCGCTCCAGCCAGACTGGAGCTTACCAAGCGAGAGGATAAGCCACACTCAGGCCCCGGCCCACAGACCCGCCCTCACAGTGGGTTTGACACGCAACAGGCAGAGTGCCTGTTGATGCCCAGCCAAAAACCTCGCAACGACCAGCTCAGGAAGCCTGGCGTGGACCACGCCGGCTTATCCAGTTTTTTCCCCAGAATCAGAACAGTTTGTCACAATCATAGAAACCGTTGAAAATGGCACCCGCCCCAAACGGATGGCAGAGCATGACCCTGTTTGGTTTTAAAACACCTTGCAGGACGGCAGACATAACTTGCTTATTGCATTGGCATTACAAAATCCCAAATCCCCGCCGCTCACCCACCCAAACGCCGCGAGCAACGACTTCATTCCAACTCCTCATGAAAGGCATGAGGCTTCGGCATGCCTTATGCTAAATGCCAAAGTATGAAGCCGCAGAAAACCAAATTGGCGGCCACGCTTGAAGGGGTGGCTTGGGTAACCGGAGTTGGCGTGTTGCTGAATTTGATGATGCCGGAGTTCAGGCGTGCGATGCCAACATTAATCTCCGGAGCCGGTCTAATAGCCGGTTGCTGGATGGCTTGGTGGCTTGGCGCGAAACCAAACAGGAATCATGTCCAGCCAGACTCTGTCCTTGGTTCCGCTTCCGTGGCCCTGCCGCATGCCATGCCCGCCTCCTCCACCCTGCCCTTTGGGGTCCAATCCTTTCATTCCTGCCTTGTGACGCCCGAGCCGGATTTGTCTGAAAAACTGCGCAACCTGGACACTCCATCTTTTGAAACCATCATCAAGTTGCTGTTTCAGGAACGTGGATTCAACGTGGCAACACCCAGCCCCGCCAGCTCCGCCCTCTCTTTGAAAGGTGAAATGGATTTCACGCTGGAATCCATTCAGGAGCATTTCGGTTTGCAATTCCGTCACTGGAAAAATTCGAAACTCACCGTCCAACCCATCCATGCCCTCGCACAATCCATGAGCCAGGCCGGGATAAATGGCGGCCTTTTGATTGTTTTGGCCGGAGGTTCGGAGGACTTGAACAAGCTTGCCGAAAAACTCGGCATTCAAATCCTCAACGACACGGACATTATTGAAATGCTTGTTGAATCGGGATTGCTGTACGACCACCGCGTCATGGATTTGCTGGCTGGAAAATCCCCTGTGTTTTCCTCCTGACCGGAGGCGATTTGAGAAACAGGGCCTATGAACACAGGCGGGAAAGCGCTTCACGCCACCGGCTCCTGTTCCTCAAAAACCCATGAATTGATGACAGGCTTCGGTCAACTGCAATCCTGGGGAACGGATTGGTTCGCCACGACACGGTGGGAATTCTTTCAATTTACAAAATTGGGTTTCGACTGAAAAATCCTTCAAACCTGCCTTCCTGTTCTTGAAATCCGGCCATTCTCTCCCTTGCATGGCAGGGGATGTGGATTATAGTCTCGGAAATGAGTTCAAATTCCGGCGGCTTGGATCCCAGGGTGCGCATTGGGCACGTGCATTTGAAGGTGTCGAACCTTGATCGCTCCCTTCAATTTTATTGTGGCATTCTTGGTTTTGAGCTTCTGCAAAAATTTGGAACCCAGGCGGCTTTTATTTCAGCGGGAGGTTATCACCATCACATTGGCCTCAATACCTGGGAGAGCCTCGGCGGGCTGCCTCCCCCGTCCGGGTGCACCGGGCTTTATCACGTGGCCATCCTTTACCCCACCCGGGCGACCCTGGGTTCGGCAGTCCGCCGGGTTTTGGATGCGGGACATGAACTGGAAGGCGCGGCCGATCATGGCGTAAGTGAGGCCATCTACCTGAGAGACCCGGATCAAAACGGGTTGGAACTGTACCGGGACCGGCCTGAACCCGAGTGGCCGCGGGATGAAATGGGGAAGCTGGCCATGTACACGCGGCCGCTGGACCTGGCCGGCCTGCTGGCCCTGGCTTGAAAACCCGCCCCGGACACTTCCACCGGGATGTTTGGGCTTGCGCCATATAGATAACATGTTACCATTATTTCATGGAGGAACCCTCCAACCATCGTGCGGCGCTCGGGCGCCTGGTCATCGGGGCCTCGCGGTCCTGGCGGCGTGTGATTGACCGGGAACTGGCGCCAATGGGGCTTTCAGAGGCCGTGGCTTTGCCGTTGCTGACGCTGTTGCGCAGCCGCACACCGTTGCGCCAGTGCGACATTGCCCGCGCCCTTCACCTGGAACGCCCCGCCCTGGTGCGCATCATGGATTTGCTGGTAAAATCCGGCCTGGTCCAAAGGCAGCCGGATCCCCGTGACAAACGGTCCCGAAAGCTGGCCCTCACCGCGCTTGGCAGGCGGCAGGCCCTTGGCGCTGACCATGCCGTGAAACGAGTGAGGGAGGCGTTGTTGATGGATGTCAACAATGAGGACTTGCAGCGCACCCTGCAAACATTGGGAAAGGTCGAACTGAGGCTCCTTGAAATGGTGCGTGATGGGGGAATGAAATGAGGCAGTCCCCTGCATGGCAGATGGGAATGGGCGAGGTGTTTTTTTCGCTTAAAACCTTTGCGGCAGCCATTCTTGCCTTGGGAATTGCCTTTGGATTTGGATTCAGCAAACCCTACTGGGCGCTGGCCACGGTTTACATTGTCTCGCAGCCGCTCAGCGGCGCCGTCACTTCCAAGGCTTTCTATCGGGTGTTGGGGACGGTGCTGGGAGCTGTGGCGGCCCTGGCGCTGGTGCCAAACCTCGTGGATGCGCCCATCCTGCTTTGCCTGGCTTTGTCTGCATGGATTGGTTTCTGCCTGTTTATCAGCCTGCTGGACCGCACTCCGCGTTCCTATGTGTTCATGCTTTCTGGATACACGGCGGCCATCATTGGCTTTTCCTCCGTGAACAGCCCGGAACTGGTTTTTGACATTTCCGTGGCGCGTGTCCAGGAAATCACGCTGGGCATCGTTTGCGCTGCGCTGGTGAGCCGGCTGGTGTTTCCACGGCATGTTGCGCCGGTTCTGACAAAGCGAACCAACCACTGGCTTGGTGATGCCGCCGCTTGGGCCCGCGCGGTGGCTCAAGGCCGCCTGACCCGCCAGGCTTCTCAACAATGGGCACACCGCCTGGCTTCCGACACACTGGCACTCGTGGCTTTGACCGCTTACCTGCCCTTTGACACACCCACCTTTTTACAGGCGCGGCGCCAGATGAACATTTTGGAACAGCACATGACCGCCCTGATTCCCCTGATTGCCGCCGTGGAGGACCGGCTGGCCCTGCTGCAAAGGGACGGCGCCGCACGGCCAGAAGCAGTCCAGGTCGTCCTTGAAAAAGTAGTGGCATGGATGCATGCGGGTTGGAAGGGAGCGCCAGAAACTGCGGCGCGCCTGCGCGAGGAATTGGATCAATTCAAGCAGCCTCATTCCCAATGCGCCCAAGTCAGGGACTGGATGACTTGGAACCTGAGCCACCGGCTTCGGGACCTGGTGGACGTTTGGCAGGATTGCCAGGAATTGCAGCAGTCCATAGCCGAAGGAACCGACAAAATCCCTTCGCATCTGGAGGTGGCCGACCGATATGCCGCAGGGCCGGTTCTTCACCTGAACTTTGGGGTGGCGGTGGTTTCCGGTCTTGCTGCATTCGCTGGCACCATGGTCGCCTGCGGCCTATGGATAAGCACCGGGTGGGTGGATGGTGCGGCAGCAGCGGAATTGACGCCGGTTTTTTGCTGCATATTTGCCTCGTTTGACAATCCCCTGCCCTTGCTGCGGACCAACATTTTTTGCCTGGCGGCAGCCATGCTGATCGCGGCCATTTATCAATTCCTGGTTTTCCCCGCAGTGGATGGGTTTCCCTTGTTGATGCTTGTGCTTTCTCCGTTTCTGGTCACGGGCGGGCTGTTCATGGCTTCGCCAATTTGGGGATTCCCCAGCTTTGCCCTGTGCATGAACGGCTGCGTGATGTTGAATCTGGAAGACACCTTCAATCCCAACCTGACTGGATTTTTAAACAGCAATCTGGCCGCACTCCTGGCGGGGGTGATTGCAATGACCGTGGTGACCTTGTTCAGGACGGTCAACGCGGAGGCCGGAGCGGGGCATCTGCTTCGGGCGGTCTGGTCTGACATCGCAAACCTGGCTGCGAACCCGGACTTGCAGGACCGGATGACATTCGTGCGACGAATGGTGGACCGGCTTGGGTTGATCGTTCCCAGGCTGGCTGGGTTGCCACCCGGGTCTGCACTTCACTCCATGGATGCACTGCTGGACATGCGCGTGGGTTTGAACCTGGCGGATATCCAAAGAGTGCAACCCATCCTGGCCGGCTGGGAGCAGGAGGCGGCCCAAGCCGCGCTTGCCTCAGTGGGAAATCATTTCCGCGAAAGGTTGAAGGATGCGCGCATCCAACCCCCGGAATCCTTGCTCAATGCTGTGAATGGAGAAATTCTGCGCCTGGCCGCCCGCAGTCCGCAAAGCGAGGGCGGGAACGCTCTGCTGCACGCGTTGCTGGGCCTGCGGCTTTGTCTGTTTCCCAAGGCTCCTCTTTCCCTCAAGGCCGACCTGTCCCCGGCCGCAAACACGGCATGAATGGCGAATTCAATTTCCTGGGCGTTTTTGTCCCATCACTGCTGGTTTATTCCGGCGTGGCTTTCCTGGTGCAACAAATGATTTGCCGCTGCCTGTTGCGCTGCGGCGCTTATCGCTTCATCTGGCACCGCCCGCTTTTTGACACCGCCATGTTCGTTGTCCTGGTCGCCCTGGTCCTGGAATCCGCCCGAATCCTTTTCAAATGAAAACACTCCCTCCTGCCTGGATCCGCATCGGCATCACGCTCACGGCCCTCATCATGGCAGCCTTGGCCGGCTGGCTGCTCTGGGATTACTACCTGGAAGAACCCTGGACGCGCGATGGCCGGGTGTGCGCGGATGTCGTGCGCGTTTCCCCGGATGTTTCCGGCCTGGTCACCGAGGTGAAGGTGAAAGACAACCAGCGCGTCAACGCGGGCGACCTGCTTTTTTTGGTGGACCCAGCCAGGTTTGAACTGGCCCTGAAACAAAGCGAGGCAGCCCTGGCCAGCGCGGAAGCCGCCCTGGGCCTGGCCCGGCGCGAGGCAGCCCGCTACCAGAAACTGGCTGCGGACAATGCCGTTTCCCACTCGTCCTATGACACCAAATCCGTGGAGGCAGCCCAGTGCGAAGCCGCCCTGGACCTCGCCCGCGCCAACCGCGACCTCGCCCGGCTCAACCTGGACCGTTCCCAAGTCCGCGCCACGGTCAATGGCATCCTCTCCAACTTCTCACTCCGGCCCGGAGACTATGTCAGTGCGGGCCAGCCAGTCACTGCCCTCGTGGATGCCGATTCCTTTTATGTGGCGGGATATTTCGAGGAAACCAAACTCCGCCGAATTCATGTGGGGGACCCGGCGCAAATTCGGCTCATGGGCGATGACCATGTCCTGACCGGCCATGTGGCAAGCCTGTCCGCCGCCGTGGAGGACCGCGAGCGGTCAGACTCCAGCCGCCTTCTCGCTAATGTCAATCCGGCCTTTAGCTGGGTTCGCCTGGCGCAGCGGATTCCCGTGCGCGTGGAACTTGACCCGGTCAACGGCATGGCCCCCACCAACCTCGTGGCCGGTCAAACCGCCACCGTCACAATCCAGCCTCAATGAAAACCGTTCCCCATGCAGGCCGATTGAACTCCGAACCTGCGCCCCGCAAAGCCCCTCAAAAATAGTTGGCAGCCCAGCAGGAATCTGCTCCAATCATTGCCATGAGTGATCCAATCGTTGCCCGCAAGGGCCCTTACGTCCAAAACGTCCAACCCGGCACTTATTACTGGTGCAGTTGTGGCCAATCTAAAAACCAACCTTTCTGTGACGGTTCCCACAAGGGAACTTCCTTTACCCCTGTAAAAACAGAAATTACGGAAGCTAAAACCGTGGCATGGTGCGGATGCAAACACTCCGCTCAAAAGCCATTCTGCGACGGAAGCCATTCCAAGTTGAGCTGAAACCAGCAGATCCAATCCTTTCACCTGGTTTCCCCGACCTATTTCTTGCGGCGGAAATCGTTTGGTGCCAGTCGCCCGTAGGAAGAATGGATGGCGCCGCCCCCTAAGCGGCGGCCACCATCCATCACCCATCTTCCCCGGTGTTGGTTTCCTTGGCGTCCAACAAATTCATTTAGACATGCCTGGGCTGACCGTGGACTTTACCCCTATCCTCGCCTTGGCTTTGCCCTCAGCCAGGCTTGGCCTTGCGAGAAGCCGAACCGCCTACTGTGCGTCGGGCCCTTCTCTTTTGGGATTCTCCAATCCCCTTTTTTCCGCCCAAACCATTTCCATTCCTCTTCGCATCCATCATTCCTTGCTCTTGAATCGGCCTGCGTTTCGTCTGATTCCAACCCTCATAAAACCTCTTCAGGCACTCGCGAAGAACCGTTTCGGGACACAGCCCAGACGCCTCTGCTGCCATGAGTAGTTTCAGGATTTCACGGCTGAGATTGGAATCTGGAACGGCCGGAGGCATCTTCTTTGGTTTGTTATTCACGGCAGGCATTTTTACGGAGCAAAATCCGGAAAAGTCATGGTTATTGAGCAATGAACGAAATATTTCACGGTTGAGAGTTTTGCGTTCTTCACAGCTGATTGGATCCCATTAAGCTAATCATCATGACCCGATCGTAGCCGAAGGGGGATGACAAATACTGTCACGAGGCCTCTCCACTTGTTCGCAAGTTATTCACAGCCAAAGCAGACTGGGACGGGAGGTTGAACCGCAAAGCGGCGCGCTTGCACCGCAGGCCAGCAGTACCGCGCAAACGGCACACCAGACCGAAGTCATCCTGGTCTTGATACCTTCGTCAAACTCGCAGGTCTGCCGGAAACTGATCCACAGCACGACCAACGCTTCCACCAGGCTCAACTGAGCAGCCTTTACACTCGCCAAAATGCCGACGCGTCGTAGTTCCTTCTGATTCATCAGCAATCTTTCCATGTTGGCCGGAATTGTTACCGCATCTCCAGCCAAATGGGGACATTTCAATCGAGTCCAAAAGAGGACATTCACAAGGAGTCGCGACACCGGGAGGAAAAAATTGTGTGAACGGCGCAAAGATGAAAAGAAAAGGTGAAACTGGTCCAGGCAAGGCAACGAACCATTCGGTGCAGAACATGAACTGGTTTGATTGTGTGAAATGGAGCGAAGCGCGCTCGCAGTTGGCGGGATTAACGCCTGTCTATTATACTGACACCGGGTTCACGCAGGTGTGTACAACCGGGGATTTCAAGCTTTAGATGAATTGGTCGCCCTATGGCAATCGGCTGCCGACGGAGGCGCAGTGGAATAAAGCGTCGCGGGGCGGATTAAGCGACGGATGGTTTCCATAAGGCTACTTAATTTCAAAAAGCCAGGCCAACTACTTTTTTAATACCAATAGTTATAAATATGATCTGGGGCCGGAAGATTATAATTTTATTGGCAGCATGGGTGGAACAGGTCCGGCGATGAATCCAATGGAATCATTTGATGTGAATGGCTATGCTCTATGACATGACGGGAAGTGCATTTGAGTGTTGCTGGGAAGAATATGGAGCGCACCATGGTCAGCCAACGACCACCAACCCAACCGGCCTCGAAACAGTGAGCGACCATGTGCTCTGCGGCGGTGGTTGGTATATCGCCGCCTTAAGCTTGCGTTGCCCGCAGTGTATTACCGATGTCCCAGACATTGCCTATTCCAACATTGCCTTTCGGTGTGTGAGTGGGCTTTATTTTTAATTTTTATATGAAATATAGAAAAAACAGGTTGGTTTTTGAAGAAAGCAAACAAGCGCTTTCAAGAAACCTTCTGCAGGTCTGGCTTGTATTGTTTACTGCTGCCATCCTGCAAATGAATGTTCACACAAAAGCTGACACCAATGTGATGATAAGTTTTTCAACACTCAATCCTACCAGGCTGAATGCGGGTTTTTCCGGGTTTAACTTTGAGCTTGGCCGTAACGGAACAGAATATTACGACACAAATTTTCAGCCATTCGCCAAAACCCTTTCACCGGGCTGGCTACGTTACCCTGGGGGCTCAATGGACGATGCCTTTGATTGGACAAACGGTCTGGCACTGCCCAATTGGGTCAGCCAGTTTTCTAATGCCCCAAGCGCATACGGCGGGTTGCAAGGTGCATTGGTGACAGGCACGGGCAAGGGCGGGTTGCACTTCACAGATTTCGTGCAGATGTGCTCCAACCTTGGCGGTTCCAAGATTATTGCTGTCATCAACGGTTTCACTGACAGCACAAATTCAGCAGAGGCTTTTGCCCAATATGCCTTGAGCAATCACATATCTGTAGCGGCTTGGGAGCTTTGCAATGAACCATATCTATTTTACGGAATATCCAACAGTCAGACCAGGTATTTTTGGACTAACTCGACGGACTACCTCAATAGCATGAGGCCTTATCGGGATGCCATCAAAAGTGCCGATCCAAACGCCAAAATCTCCATTTTCTATAGCACGCCAACAAATCCCGACACCAACTGGGATATTGGGATATCCAATTATAGCGACAAATACTGGGACATGGTTAGCCTTCATGACTATCCGTTTTTAGCGGGTCCGAGCGACAACTTTACGAATTTGATGAAACATGACAACTGGAATCTGGCCAACAATACCGCCAGTTATCTTATAAATTATCTAATGCCCCAAAACTCAAATAATGTCACTTATATGGTCACCGAATATTCCGCCTCGGGTGGGGGAGCAGTCGAGCAAACCGGGGGCACCCTGTATGGCGGGGTTTATGCCGTCGAATACGCCATGCGAATGTCCACACTGCCGCAAATGATGTTTGTCGGCACTCATCAACTGCTGGATTATCACGGCATTGGCACAACCAATGATGAAAAATCAGCCTGTCAGACAGCTTATTATGGCCATTACATTACCAATACCGTTGGACTGCCATTTGGGTATTATTTTAATGCCCAAGCTTTGTGTCAGGAGGTGGCTAACGTGGCTTTTGCCAATTCATCAGTGGTCTATGCCACCACCACCGGCGGTGGTCCAACCGTGATGACAAATACTACAGGGAACTCGATTCCGGCAGTCTATGCCCAGGTTTATAGAAGCAGTAATGGCAAATTCTTTGTCTTGGTCACCAACAAAGGCGCAACGAATGCGCTGGCAACTCTTGTTCAGAACGGAATCGCTGATACAAACCAGTATTTTGAGACTTATGTATCCGGCGGTGATCCCACGGCGACGAACTCTTTCCCCGGCGATAAGACCGTTCAGATTCAATATGGCACTAATGTCAGCAATCCTTTCGTGGTGCCAGCTTATTCCGTTCTTCGGTTGGAATTTATGCAAGCACTGCCTGTCCTGAAAAACTCTGTGATAAATGGCAATTCCTTGGTATTGCGCTGGCCCAACGGTCAGGGCTGGCAACTTGAGTCACAAACTGGCGCTTTATCGGCGGGTTTAAGCGCTAATTGGGTAACAAACACAAATGCCACAAGCCCATTCACCAACATATTTGACCCAAAACAATCAGCCGTGTTTTATCGCTTGGGGCAATGACGTGGGCCCGGTATGTATCGAGGTTTTGGATCAGGAAATGCCATTATAAAAAGCAAATTTGCGGCTATTGCGCCACCTGGTTCAGCCTGGAGTGCAATTCGAGGAGACTACAATCATCCCGGTTGCAATACTATTAGTCCTGCGACTGCGGAAATGCTTTAACCGGGTTGGAGCAACACCCATCAGCCAGGCAGCCTAAATACTTTGAATCGGACCGGCCAGGTTTTCAAGCGTGCGTTGAAGTTTTTCGAACGACGGGTCGTGCTGGCGGTATTGCCTCTCGGCCACCAGCCAGGGACTGGCCGGCGTGCATTCAGGTTGGTTCATCATATCAAGGCCGCTATGGCCGGGAACCGTGTATTGGGCAAAAAAAAGGTCAATGGCTGTCGAAAGTTCGCGCACCACATCCAGATGCTGGAGGTTTCCGTGGCAATTTGTCGTTTCACGCGGGTCCTGTTCCAGGTCATATAATTCGTCGGGAAAATGAACGCCTCCATAGGAATAACGCCGGATGAGCTTGAAACGGTCTGTGCGAGCCATGCGCGCATTGCCATATTCGCAGATCATGATCCGTCTCCAGTCGGGAACCTTTTTACCCTGGAGTTGGCGCCAATAAGAAACACCCGGCGAATTGATTTGTGCGGCCATTTTGGCATCCGGCGTGGCTCCGGCAATTTCCAGAAGTGTGGCCCATAAATCAGGATGATTCACAAAATCATCGCAGGTTGCGTTTTGGGGAATTCCGCCGGAGGGCCAGCTCACGGTGCAAGCCACCCGAATGGATTCCTCCAGGAAGTTTTGCGGCTGGGTGTGGTTGCCCTTTTCCCACATGCCATGCTGCCCCGCGTTTAATCCATGGTCGCCAGTATAGACAATCAGTGTGTTGTCCATCTGGCCCGTGGCCTCCAAGGCATCCAGAACCTTGCCCACTTCACGGTCTATGCTGGAGACGGCGGCATAATACTCCATTCGTTTCTGACGCTCTTTCCGGGAATCAGGGTTCACCGGGTCCAGCGCCTCGCCGTGGCACGGCGGGAATTTTTCATCCGGAATATCGCAAAAGGTGGCTTCCCCATATTGGGCAACCAAATCATCCGGGGCATCCTTGTGCGGAGAGTGGGTGTCCACATAGCTGACATATAAAAAGAAAGGTTTGCCATTCGCGCCCTCGTTCTGTTGATGTCCCCGCAGAAAGTCAATCGCACGACGGGTTAACAGGGGTGATTGCTGCCCATCTTCCACGACCAGTTTTCCCTGGTCGGAAAAATGTTGGACGCCACGGTGCGGGTATTGGTTCACCCAGTAGCTGAACCAACGGTCAAAACCCGGCTTCGGTTCCTGGGTTCGTCCGCAATGCCATTTTCCCACCAAGCCCGTATGGTAGCCCGCGCTTTTCATCAATTCAGAAATGAGTGTCTGCCCAGTCAGCCCAGGGTGCGTCAGGGCGTCGGATTTTTCCTCAAGCCAATCATGTATGCCATGCTGCGAGGGCATTCGACCGGTGAAAAAGGATGCCCGTGCCGGTGAACAAACCGGGCTTGTTGTAAATGCCTGGCGCATGCGAATGCCGCGGGCGGCCAATCGGTCCATGTTGGGGGTCTTTATTTCCGAATTCCCATAGGCATGTTGCGCCCAGCAACCATGATCATCGGTCAGAAACACCAAAATATTGGGTTTCCGGGAATCGCGCACTGGTGCTGTTGCAGAGGCTTGGTAAAGAGGCCAAGACGCCAACCCAGCGCCGATTGCACCGGATAACTTCAGAAAGGCGCGACGGCCTATTGGTTCCGTGCTCATGTAATTATCTTCAATTATTAAATCATTCCGCCGCCGGCCGCCCCACAGGCTTTTTATCGGCTTGGTTCAGTCTTAAGCACCCTTTTGAATGGACCAAAGACCCACGGCCTGTGATCCCACGGCCAGGAAAGCCCAAACCCGCTGTCCAACGGGCCTTTTGACGGGAAACAACGCGGAAACCACGGATTCCTGCCATTTCAGACCAGCCCTGAATTTTACACAGAGCGATAAGTTTTGCCAACGGGGGTCAATGATCCGTCGTTATTGAACAACGCACAGGGTCCAAGGTGAATGTTGTCCGGTTCGGCTGGAAACCATGCGTAACGCTCCACATATTCGCAATGATCCAACTGCGGAAGCAGCTTTTCCATGAACGCCATGATTTGCTCCGGATGATACCGGTTTTCGGCACGGGTTCTTGCTTTCCAATCCCCAACCCCAAATTCCGTTATCCAAAGAGGGCGCTTGAATTCCTCATGCACAGCCGCCAATTGATCCATCAAGGCTTTCACGTCCAATCCGCCGTAGGAATGGACCGTGATGAAATCCACGCGCAAATTCCGGGATTCAACACCCTGCATGAATTGCTTCATCCAATCCCGGTCGGGATGCGTGCATGCCGGACTGCCCAGTCGCAATCCCAAATCCATCATGCCTGGCCAGAGTTCCAGGGCTTTCTCCACTGTCACGTTGGACTGGTGTTTTTGGTCCGGCTCGTTAAAACCGAGAAGTTCCCGACTGCCTTGTTGCCTGAGTTGCTCCCCGATGTGTGGAGGCAAAGCCTCCATTTTGCGACCAAAAATCATTGGAACAAATTGGATGCCGCCAGGTATGGCCTCTGGCGCCTTTGGGCCCCAAGTATAAAACCAGTTGGCTCCGCATGTTTCCAGCTTGTCACGCCAATGATCACCATCTTTAACGCTGATTCCAAGACCCCGCTTGGGTCGGGTTTGATTGGGAACGGTGACTGACTGGGCCAAGCATCCCGTACCTATCAATCCTGCAGTTGTGGTCAAGCCGAGTTGGATGAAACGTCTTCGATTCATGATGGCATTAAGATATTATTTCAAACGCATCGTTTGGGCGACAGCCATTTTAAGATGCACGGCATCGGGCCGGCACCTCACAGTATTCGAGAGAGGCGCAGTCTCTTTCCTTTGACCACAGCCAAAATCCCGCGCTGGAGTCTTTCTCCCAATTCCTCGAAAGGCTGGGAAAGCCCAATCCCATGGTGCAAGGCCACTTTTTTGGCGTTTGACCTGGGGAAAACCCCACAAGGAAACAGAGTGAGAATGGAAGGGTCTATGGCAGGATTTGTGGGTCAAATTGGCGCACCTCAGCGGCAGGCGGGCGGGTCCGTTACGGGTGGCGACCTGCGACGACGCGAGTAGGAGGCTCGAAGCCTGTCGCCGCCGCTCACCTGCCTGCCGCTGAAATACTGGTTCGGCTCCAGCGCAAGTGACGGCTGGGCACCAAAGAGCAAAATCACATTGCAACACATTGATTAGCATAGTCTTAAATATCAAAGGATTTTGGTTGGACCCACAAATCCTGCTGCGGAGGCGGTTTTTAATGGCTTTGGTTTACTTTTTGAATGATGGATGGATTATTGCGGAATGAATCTTGGATGCTTATGCCTCCAGATTTATGAAGGTTTGAAAAATAGCAATTTCATACGGTGTTGTATGCCTGGCCAACCGGCGTCAGGGAGCCATCGTCATTGAACAACGCGCAGGGTCCAAGCGCGCGATCATCCGGTTGGGCTGGGAACCATGCGTACCTACTTATGAAATCACAGCGATCCAGACGCGGGAGTGCCTCCTGAATGAATTGGACGATTTGGTCTGGTTGATAACGGTTATCGGCTCTGGTCTTGGCATTCCAGTCGCCCACCGCAAATTCGGTAAGCCATAGTGGCAATTGAAAAGTGTCATGCACCTTTGCCAAGTGGTTCATCAAATGATCCACGTCCAAATCACCGTACGAATGGACGGTCATGAAATCAACGCGCAACTGTCTTTCCTTGACACCTTTCATGAAGCTTTTAATCCAGTCGCCATCCACGCTGGCGCAGCCGGGGGCTCCCAGGGGCAATCCTAGTTGCATCAGGCCGGGCCATAGTTCCAATGCCTGGTCCACGGTAAGGCTCGATTGTTCGGCGCGATCTGGTTCATTGAAACCCAATAATTCCCTGGATCCCTGTTGCTTCAGAATCCCTGGAATGGCGGCCATCATCTCCACACCGGTCCGACCCCAGATCATGGGCACAAACTCGATTCCATCGGGAACGGACTGCGGCGCCTTTGGCCCCCATGTATAAAACCATTGGGCCCCGCTTTGTTGGAGTTTTTTGCGCCATGGACCGTCAGACCTGATTCCCAGTCCCAAACCACGCTTGGGGCGGGAGGGGGCGTTTGATGCGACCGGCCCGGCCAGGCTTCCAGCCCCAATCAGTCCCGCTGACGCGGTGAGGCTCAGTTGAATGAATTTTCTTCGATTCATGATGGGTAAATTAAATTCCTAATG
>DAIDJC010000043.1 GCA_027451565.1 Limisphaerales bacterium
CAACCGAAAGCCCAACTGGCGACACAATCGCTGACACTGGCGCACCTTTAGTTTTACACCCAGTTCTCGGTTCAGATACTCTGAAAGCGTTGGACCATCCCATATCTGGGTGTTCAATCCGAACGTTTTTGGGGTCGTGCGCAGAGCTGATTCAACGGCGGCGAGTTGTTTTTCACTCAAGCGACTGGGGCGTCCGGGTCGTTGGCCTTCGGCTAGCCCGGCCAACCCCTCGCTTTCAAACCGCTGCACCCAATTCACAACGGTATGATGGGAATCACCCAGGAGTTGCGCAACTTTAGGACAGGTCACACCGTGAGCCACGAGCAAAACCCCGTGGAGACGATGGTCATAGCGGGAGGTATCATTGCGACGAATCTCATCTTGAATAGCCATGATCATGTTTTCTTTATCGGAGATAGTTAGCGCTTTCATTAAACCAACGGTACATCCGCTGGTTATAATATGCAAATATTTATGACGCTTTGTTTAGATGAATTGTCGCACGGTTGTGATGTGTTTCAAGAAGAAAGGCATAGCCAAACGCGACAATTTCATAGCTTTATGGTAAGCGGTAAAGGGGCTGCCTTCTATGCAGGCTGGCTGGGGTTCGGCTAAAGTCGCGGAATGAAGAACTATTCGCCCGCTCAACGTCGCTACACGCGAGAGGAGATTTGTGACTGGATCCGCCGCCTTGCAATGGGTCTCTACTCACCCACATAAATTACAATCTTGGAAACAAGGCATCGAGTAAAAGTATAACAAATAATGTCGCCCAAGCGATTTCAGCATGTTTGGTATATTTTTTATAAAAAACAAACGAACATAACAATAGTAGAAAAAAAGAAATCATAAAAGCATAGGCGACAATCGGATCAAACCAATAACGACTATGCCTTTCATGCTGCGCAAATAAATAAAAAAATGAACATCCGCCAACCAATATTTCAAGTATTGCAAAAATACAAGTAACCATAACTAATATGTATTGTCAGCTTCCATCTGATTCACTAATGGTTAGTTGGTTAGGTCCATACCCCACCCAAGAAGCGAAATCACCTACAATTACTATTGTTTCGTCAATGGACGCTATTACATTTTGGTTTTCTTTTCCATTACTGGTTAAGCAGTGAATATCCCAACGGAAATCAATAACATGAGGAATAATATATCCAGCTAATGGAAGTTTTGATCCCGGCTGATCCACCATTGCTGCCGGATAATAACTATTCCCATCGTCACCATCTTTTCCATCGCCACTGTCGCCATCACTACGCCACCCAGCAGAACCAATTGCTCCTATAATATGAGGATTTGCATATCTGTCCATTTTATAACCATAACAACTACAACCATTTTTAGTAAAATATTTTACGGTGACCAAAACGCCCGGTTCAAACCATGATTCAGGGGCGGATTCTATAGAAAACGTCCACTGTCCCAACCCAAAAATATCTATCCAATCAAGTGGTTCGTTTTTGACAAATCCATAGGGATTTGGATCCCCAGCTAGTATAACTGAACCGCGACTAACATTTCTGCAGCCTAAAAGATGGCCTTTACCTACTTTTTGAAAAAGCTGATCAGACAATTCCTCGAAAGAATAAATTGACGGGGAACCCGCTTGTTTGCCGGTTGTTAGTAAATGAAACCCCAACTCCTCTAGCGGGTCTTGATTTGGCCACGTTCCGGTTGATGGCTCATAATACCAATACCCGTAATACAGCAGGCCCGATTCATCATCCTGATTTTTGGTCGAAAACCTGAATGGATTGGCCTTGGCCATCGGCCCTGTGCTTCTGATGACTTCCCCGAAGGGACCATATTCATAATTGGCCACGACATTTCCATTGGCTGAATTGACCAGAGCCATTACGTTCCCATTGCCGTCGTAGGCAGGGAAACAATTTGTGGTGGCCGCACCGTAACAGCTCGCTTCCAAGAGACCGCCCACGCCGCCTGCGCCATTGAGTGCAGACCCCGTCTGCCCGGACAGGTCTGGCCCCCGCATGAAGGAATTCATGAGGGCATTGGATGGTGATAGGGTTGCCACCAGGTTCCAACCACCCGCCTGCGCCGAGGCTTCGGCAGGCAGGTCGTAAAGGAATGTATTCGTATAAAAACCCACCCAGTTCGTGGACACCACCTTTTGAATCCGCCGCCCTTCCGGGTCGTAGGCGAATGCCAGCTTGAACTGCGGGCCAACGTTGGTGTTCACAATCATGGTTATCAACCGGTTTTCCCCGTCCCAAACGTACTCCCACCGCCCGTCATTGGTCAAGTTGCCATCCGCATCGTATTGGAAGTTTTCCGGCTGTTGCGGCACGTAAACATTGCCGATCACGACTTGGCCGCCGTGCGCGTGGCGGAGCTTATGCCGGCCGCTTGGAAAGCCGCGCACCTCAAAATCTCCTGACATCCCAGCAGTCTATCACATCCAGACTGCTTCACCAGACGGGGTTGCCGACACGGATACGATGTTCCAATATGATATTGCCGGGCGAACTCGGGTTGGGTCAGCGAAGATTGCCGGTTGGCGGCAAGAATCCTGTCACGCTGGGCGGGAGTCAATCGCTTGCGAATGGGGATATTTTTCATCCCGTCAGCATGCCATGACGCACACCCAGTCGCCTAGACGGGGTTGCTAACACGGATACGGTCCAACCCAACCCGATCCGACAATGAAATCTACCTGAAATTCTTAACGCACTTCGGCCCACGCCTGTCGAAATCCTGGGAAAAAACCAACGATTACGCCCTTATTACGCCCCTGCGGGATGGCAGTGAAATACAAACGCAAAGAAGTCTCATTTGGTGACTTTGGCACGAAATAAATAAAACAAAAAAATAATAGAAGTGAGGAAAAGCGAAGCAATGATAACAACCGTTGCCATTCCTGGCTTTTTACCCTCAGAAACCACTTCAAACGAACGGCTTTGAGCAATTTGTTTGCTTGCTTCGGCAATCCTGTTGGAAACAGCGTGCATAAAACTTTTAGCCGCCTCATTGTTGCTCGACATGTCTTGAACCAGTTCATAATTTTTAACCGCCTCGCTGTGATCACCTAATTTTAAATAATCCTCTGCAACAACATCGGATAGCCAAGCTTTTTGGGTTGCAGTTAATCTGTTGCCAAACGTAGTTTGGATGTCGTTAAGCAAATGAATCGATTGAAGTGGTAGCCCAGCATCTCTCTCAACTATGGCATACTCAATCATATAATCAGGATTTGCCCTAGCCTTTGGATCGGCCTCAAAAAGATAAAAATAATTAGTTAGTGCTGTAGTGTATTGCGCATTGTCATAACATGGAATGATCAGTTTTTGATAAATAGCGTCAGCTAAAAGAGGGGACTCGATCTGATGATTTGAGTAGTCATCTGCAACTCTAATGAGTGTTGCAGCATTTCCATCTCGTGAATCAATTATAGCGTTTAATGCTTCCGATTGCGAGATTGATTCAGGAAATATCTTGGCATATTGCGCGATAACTTCTTTCGCATCGCTGCTCTTTAGCCATAGCGCCAATTGAGTTGCCATGTCAAGCGCAATTCTGGAATCTATTGTGGAGTTTGTCCAGTAAGTATGGGCGCAGGCTACTGCCATTTTAGCCTGATTTAGTTTTATTAACAATCCGAACCGAGTGCTTGCTGTATCCTTCGTAGCGGGCAATTTAGCTAATGCATCCGCATAGCGGCCTCCAATAATATCAGACTGAACTTCAGGTGATATATCCGCAACTGCCCTTAGGCTAAAGATTACGCCCAAGGCAGCCAGCACGCCTGCTAATCCTATTCGAATTTTCAAATTACAATTGTCTATTTTAATACAATTCAGACTATACATTGATCACCCACCTTGATCCGCCACCCTCTTTCGGTCAACTACAAAATGTCATTATTATAGGATTGACCCTTTCAATTGGAGTCGGATAAATGATTGGTTGCCAGCAACATGATACTTTATTTGTTTACAAGGCTTTACTGAAACTTTCATTATTTATTTGTTTGCACAAAATCTGAATGCGTCATTGAGTCTGCAGCTTTCATAAAGTTGGTCATTTCAACTAAAGTGTTTTTAGGAAAAATCTTAAATGATGCCAGGTCAACCGCTTTGCTTAGCTTTGGATATATTTTAACTATCAACGGATTAAGGTCATTGCTCAATGCCCCATCGTATTTTTGGTTTATGCACCAGACATCTTCCAGTTCCCACCATGTTTCGATACGCAGACTCCATATCGCTTTATCAACTCGATTTGAACTTAAATCGTCTAAAATTGAATTCAAATTAGGAATATCATCAAGTACAGAACGTCCCAATCCCAAGTCGAATTCCCGTTCAGTTAGAAGTTCTCCGGGATTATCACCATCATCGTATTCTTTCGATCCGATGGCATTGCAGATTTTAAAAAAGACAGTTGTGAGTACAACACCCAAAATAAAAACAAAACAATATTGACCTATTTTTTTCATGGAGCATCTCCCATAAGGCAACCGTCTAATTTCTTTTTCAAACATAAATCTGCCCCTTGAGGATCTTTTGCACTTATAGCAGATTTATATATTGAACAGGTTAGGCAATCCCCACCCCATCTCGCGTCACTAATGCTTGCTTCAGGGCACGATTTCATGGCATCACAATCTTTTTTCGCTTGTTCAGCAGACTGTCCTCCTGCATGATCCACAAACCACTCCTTAAGCTTATCTTGGATTATATCTTTAGCTTTATCTTTTAAATGATTATTGCAAAAATCTTTACAATTTGACCGAATTGACAAGCCGTATGGGTCGTCATTGTCGAGTGGCGAATTACCAAGGAAATCATACAAATTAGGGCCTCCTGTGCCAGGCTCGCCGATTGTGCCCCATCGCAGCAAAATAAATCCCATGTCCCGATGAGGATCCCTATTCACCCACCACTGCAAATTCGGATCATAAAACCGGTAAAGATAATAATACAACCCTGAATTCGAATCCCATTCCTTGCTGGAAAAACGATACCGGTTTGCCGAGGCCAGAGAACCGCTTTGCGCCAACATGTTCCCAAAAGGATCATACAGGTATTTGGCAGCCAGGAACCCGTTCGGATACACCATAGAGGTGACATTACCATTGGCATCCGAATGGTGGAAAGCCGTTGCGAAGGAACTCCCCGCAACCCGCTGCCCCATGTCCGTCCGCGCCAGCAACCCGCCAATGCCGCCCGCACCTTGAAGGGAACCAGACGGATCAGGGCCTCGCCACTCAGCGCAAGGCTCATGGTTCTGCGAATCAATTGGGCATAGATTCGGCACGGGCTCATTTTACCACTCTGGAAAGATTGCGCCAAAAGATATTTTGCCCCGCAAATCCGATGATTTCATCCCCAAATAATCCCTCCGAATTTACGGGAACTGCGCTCTTGGAGATGCTTGTTTTGGCGCAGGATTCTGCTACTTTGCTGGGGCATGGAAACCGACGGCATGGCCGCATCAGGCCCGTTACTCAGCCAGGCCAACCGACGCATTTTCGGTTTGGCTTTGCTGGTCTTTGCCTTGGATCAAATCACCAAATGGCTCATTCTCTCCTCCTCCATCCCGCTGGGGGATGAACGGGTGGTGATTCCAGGTTTTTTCAACCTGGCTTTCCGAGTCAACACCGGCGCCGCATGGAGCCTGTTCACCGGCAACAACAGCCTCCTGGCCATCGTGGCCGTTCTGGCCCTGGCCGCCCTGTATTATTCGCGGCATCATTTCAGCACGCACAGGATCCGGGGCCAGATTGCCTTTGGCCTGATTTTTGGCGGCATTTTTGGAAACCTGGCGGACCGCTTGAACCCACACCGGCATGCGGTGGTGGATTTTTTGCATTTCTACATGATGCGCCGCGGCAGTGACGTGCCTTGGGATTTTCCAGCTTTCAACCTGGCGGATTCCGCCATTTGCACCGGGGTGGCGCTGATTTTTTTGATCACCTGGACCCAGGAAACCCCGCCCAAAACGGCCACGCGATGAATGCGGGCAAGCCAAAGGACGGCCAACCGGAGCGGCTGACCGTGGAATACTCGCAGCCAGGAACAAGGCTGGACACCTTTCTGAGGGAACGTTTCCCGGACATTTCCCGGGGTGGCTGGCGCCGCCTGATTGATGAAGGCAAAGTGCTGGTCAATAATCAAGCCGCCAAACCCACGCATCATCCCAGGGCTGGCGAGGTCATTGAAATTCACCCTGCCGAGACGCGCCCGGTTGATATCGGCCCGGAAAACATTCCACTGGAAATCCTGCACGAGGATGATTGGCTGCTGGTATTGAACAAGGCGGCTGGGCAGGTGGTGCATCCTGCCGCGGGCCATGCCGGGGGCACCCTTGTGAATGCGCTGCTGCATCATTGCGCCGGTTCCCTGAGCGGCATTGGCGGGCTGGCCAGGCCAGGCATCGTCCACCGGCTGGACAAGGAAACCACCGGCTGCCTGGTGGTGGCTAAAAATGACGCCGCACACCTGGCCCTCTCCGCCCAGTTTGCGGCTCGCGAGGTGCAGAAATCGTACCTGGCCATTGTTTGCGGCCAACCCAAAACGGTGACAGGGGAAATTCAAGCGGCCATAGGACGTCATCCCACCGACCGGAAACGGATGGCGGCCAACACACCGGGCCGAAGCCGCGCCGCCCACACCTCCTACCGCATGATGGAGGTGCTCAACCATGCGGCCCTCATGGAAGCGCGCATCCACACCGGGCGCACCCACCAGGTGCGGGTGCATTTCCAATTCCTGGGCCATCCCCTGCTGGGCGATTCAGTTTACGGCGCGCGCCTCAACCGGCAGTTCACCGAACAAACCGGCCTGACCCCGCCGCGCGTGATGCTGCATGCGGCGGCCCTGGGTTTTATTCATCCCCAAAGCGGCAAACCGGCGCGCTTTGAGGCCCCTTTGCCGGCTGATTTTCTTTCCATGCTGAAAAAGCTTCGCACACGGTGACGCACCCGCCCAGTCCTCCATGAAACCGCCGCCCACTGCGACCTCAAACGCCGCCTTTCTGCGCGAGAAAATGGCCGGCACACCGGCAGTGGAAAAATTTCTCCACCGGATGGAATCGAGCGGATCGTTGCTATTCAACGGCGTGTCCGCGCGGGCATTTCCTTTGCTGGCCGCCCTTTGCCGCACCAGATTTCCCGAACGCTCCGTGCTGGTGGCCACCCGAAACCTGAAAGAACAGGAGGAAATCCGGCAGGACCTAGAAACCTGGCTGGGGCAGCCCCCTTGTTTTCATCCGGCTTGGGAAGGGCTTCCGCACGAGACGCGGCTGCCCCACCCGGACGTGATCAGCGACCGGCTGGAAACCCTGGTGACACTGGCCAGGGGCCCGGCGACGGTGGTGACCACGGCGGAGGCCCTGACGCAGCTCACATTCAATCCCCGGGAATTGCAGAATCGCACCCTCATCCTCAAGCGGGGCTCTTCCTTGCCACCCCTGAACCTTTTGTCCCAACTGGAGGCGCAGGGCTATGAACCCGTGGCCCAAGTGACTCAAAAAGGTGAAATGTCCATGCGCGGAGGCATTGTGGACGTGTTTCCCATGACCAGCCCATGGCCGGCGCGCCTGGAATTCTTTGGCGATGAATTGGATTCACTCCGCACTTTCGATCCCGCCACCCAGATATCCAGGGAAGCCATTGACCAGATCATCCTGCCGCCCGCAGGCGAATGGGGTCTTCTCAAGGCAGAGCATGATCCCGAAAAAAAAGCGCCGGCACAGCCCGGTCCGGCAACGCTCCTGGATCATCTGGGCCGGAATCCCATCGTGATCTTGTGTCATCCCGCGGATTTGGCGGAAGCCTGCGCGGCGCAGGAAGATCAAATTCCAGCCGGGCATCCCCTGCACCGGTCCTGGTCCGAAATACAGGCCGACCTTTCCGCAAGGGGCATGACCACCGTGGGATTGGAAGAAAGCGAAACATCCGTCCCATTGCCCGGCGCGGACGGGGAACCTGTGTGGAGCGGGGGAAAGAGTGAAAGCACGTGTGAACTGTCCATAAGCGGCCTGGACGCATGGCAGTCGGCGGCGGCAAAACCCCTGGAACCGCAATTGGCGGATGCGCGAAGAACGGAATTTTTCAGCCAGTTGCACCGCTGGCTGCGCCAGGATTACCGGGTGGACCTTTTCTGCAACAACGACGGTGAACGGCAGCGATTTGAGGAAATCTGGACTGAACTTTACCCCGGGGAAACCACGCGCCCGGACATCAGGATTGGCACATTGACCCGTGGATTTGTCTGGGAAGCCGCGCGCTGGGTTGTGGTGACCGATGCCGAGGTTTTTGGCAGGTACAAGATACAAAGGCCGCGCCGTTTGAAATCGCCGCATGCGCTGGCCACGCGTTCGGCGCTGGACATAGATTTCACGGACTGGGAGGAGGGGGACCTGGTGGTGCACGTGCAGCATGGAATAGGACGTTACAAGGGCCTGGAAACGATTTCACTTAGCTCGTCAAAGACCGCCGCGCCATCGGAATGCCTGGTGATTGAATATGCGCCGGGAGAGGCCGGGGGGGAGCCGCCCAAGTTATTCGTGCCGGTGAGCGAGGCTCATTTGGTGGGCAAATACGTGGGGGCGGGGCGGGCCAATCCGCCGCTGCACACCCTTGGCGGCACAAGGTGGGCCAAGGCGCGGGAACAGACAGAAAAGGCGGTCCGGGACGTGGCTGCGGAATTATTGCGCATCCAGGCTGTCCGTGAAACGCAGGTGGGCCAGGCCTGCCGGCCGGACACGCCGTGGCAAAGGGAATTTGAGGGTGCCTTTCTTTACGAGGAAACCCCGGATCAACTCACGGCCATTATGGAAACCAAAGCCGACCTGGAGCGTGCCAAGCCGATGGACCGGCTTATTTGCGGGGACGTTGGTTTTGGCAAGACGGAGGTGGCCATCCGCGCGGCCTTCAAGGTTGTCATGGATGGCAGGCAGGCGGCCATCCTTGTGCCCACCACCGTGCTGGCCCAGCAGCATTTCAACCATTTTCGCGAACGCATGGCGGATTATCCGGTGCGCATTGAATTGATGTCCCGGTTCAGGACTCCGCGCGAGCAGCGCCAGGTTCTGGCGGGGCTGGCGCAGGGCACGGTGGATATCCTGATTGGCACCCACCGGATCGTTCAAGATGACGTGGCCTTCAAGAACCTCGGCCTGGTGGTGATAGACGAGGAGCAGCGTTTTGGCGTGCTGCACAAGGAAAAATTCAAGCAGTTGCGCACCCTGGTGGATGTTCTCACCCTCAGCGCCACTCCCATTCCCCGCACCCTTTACCTGGCGCTCACCGGCGCACGGGACATGAGCACCATCCAGACGCCACCTCACGACCGCCTGCCCGTGGAGACGGTGGCTGCGGCGTATGATGAACGCCTCATCCGCGATGCCATCCAAAGGGAACTCAACCGGGGCGGCCAGGTTTTTTTTCTGCACAACCGCGTGTCCACCATTGAAACCATGCGCCTGAAGTTGCAGGAACTGGTCCCCTCCGCGCGCCTGGTGGTGGGCCATGGCCAGATGGACAGCCATGAACTGGAGGAGGTGATGACCCGGTTTGTCAACGGCCAGGCCGATGTTCTCCTCTCCACCACCATCATTGAAAGCGGGTTGGACATTCCCAATGCCAACACAATCATCATTGACCGGGCGGACCGGTTTGGTTTGAGCGAGCTTTACCAACTGCGCGGACGTGTGGGCCGTTACAAGCACCAGGCCTATGCCTACCTGCTGCTGCCGCGCCATGCGCGGCTGCTCTCAGACGTGCGCAAGCGAATCTCCGCCATGAAACAGTACGCCAGCCTGGGCAGCGGCTTCAAAATCGCCATGCGCGACCTGGAAATCCGCGGAGCCGGCAACCTCCTGGGCGCCGAACAAAGCGGACACATCACCGCCGTGGGCTTTGAACTTTACTGCCAGTTGCTCAAGCAAAGCGTCGCCACCCTGAAGGGAGAAAAAATCACGCCGCGCCTGGAGGTGCGGGTGAACCTGGATTTCATCGAAACGACCGGGGAAATCACCGCCGACCACAGCCAACGCTCCAGCGCGGGATTGCCCCACGACTACATCCGTGAGCCCCGGCAACGCATTGAAATCTACCGCAAACTCGCCCAGGCTGCCGATAAAAACCTCCTGGACTCGCTTCAAAAAGAATTAAGGGATCGTTTCGGACCCTTTCCTGCCGCCGTGGAACTGCTGCTAGCCATCGCGGAACTCAAACTCCTCGCCGCAGCGCGCAGCATATCCCAAATTGAAGTGGTCGAAGACAAAGTCCGGCTTCTGCGCTCCGGTGAATTTATCACCGTGGGCGGAAAATTTCCGCGTTTGACCCGCCGCGAACCCAAGGCGCGATTGAAGGAAATTCGGCGGCTGCTGCTGGCGGTGGAGCCGGGAAAGCAATAATTTCAAGCCGGGAACGGGGCGGGGGTTTTAGTTTTGGCCGGGCCGAGGCGGAGAGGGAGGAAAAGCCATGGGTGGAGGATGGATTTTGGAAATGCACGGTGTGCATCCCACTCATCCCGCGTTTGCCTTATGCGCCGGAATGCGCCGGAATGCGCCGTTGCCCAACGCCACATCTTTTCTGTCAGTGCTCTGAAGATCAGCCCTGGGCAATGGCGCCCCATCCTTCCCTGTTTTTTATTGGCACTTTGCCATGGGGCTGGCTAACTGAGTTGAATGAGTTTGCCTGGGAATAGCATGGAAATGAAAGCCCATGGGAACAACATTGACATTGACAGCGCGCCGGGCCATGCCGCGCTTGTTTGCGCCCAAGGCAAATTGAAGATGGCAGAGGCTCAATGCCGCCAATTATTGATACAACAGCCCGGGAACGGGCATTTGATGTATTTATTGGCGCTGACGCTCCAAAAAGCCGGGCGCAAACGGGAAGCCTTGGAATGGATGGAACGGGCATCCGCTTTCCAGCCTCACTCCGGGCTGGTCCATGAGGGTTTGGGATTTATTAAATCAAGTTTGGGTCAGCATTCGGAAGCTGCGGCCCATTACCGGCATGCCATAGCCCTGGGCTGTAAAAAGGCTGGCGCCTACTACAGCCTGGGACAGATTTTATACCAGATGGGACGGGTCGAGGAAGCCCAAGGCTGCTTCCATGCGGCGTCGGAATTGGACCCCGGGGACAAGGCGGTGTGGAATAACCTGGGGAAATGCCTGGCCGACATGGGGCGCCTGGAGGAGGCGCTTTCGGCCTATGACCGCGCATTGCAGTTGGACGCTGGCTACGCACTGGCAGGTTATGGCCGCGCCCTGGTTTACCTGGCGCGCGGAAATTTTGCCAATGGTTTTGCCGAATACAACCAGTGGCGGCATCACGCAATACCAAGGCGAACTTTTTCCCAACCCGCGTGGCATGGCGGAGAAATGCCAGGGCAAACCCTTTTCCTGCATGCGGAACAAGGATTTGGCGACGCCATCCAGCATGCCCGTTTTTTGCCGGAAGCACGACGCCGCGTGGGACGCCTGGTTTTGGAATGCCGGCCAGAATTGAAAACCCTTTTCATGCAGGCCAGCCTGGCGGATGAGGTGATTGCCCATGGGGAAACACCGCCGGCATTTGACTTTTGGGCCTCGCAAATCAGCCTTCCGGGACTTCTCAAGGTGACCTTGGAGAATCTGCCCAATCGTGTTCCCTATTTGAAATGGCAGGACGGCCCCGAGGAGAATGCACGGGACAGGAACCCGGAAAGAAAAACCTTGAGGGTGGGGCTGGCATGGTCGGGCAACCCCTCGCACCATCAGGATGCGTCCAGGTCAACCCCCTTGCAAAACCTGACGCCGCTGAAGGATATACCCGGCATCCGCTACATCAGCCTTCAAAAACCCGTTCCGGCCCGCGACATCCGTGTCTTCCAAGACTGGCCAACCATGGAGGATGCGGGAAGCCACCTGACCGACTTTCTGGCATCAGCCCGTTTGGTGGCAGGCCTGGATTTGGTGGTGACGGTGGACACGGCAATGGCCCATCTTGCCGGGGCCTTGGGCAAACCCGTCTGGACCTTGCTGCCAGCCGCGGCAGACTGGCGCTGGCAAACCCGGCGCACCGATTCACCCTGGTACCCCACCATGCGCCTATTCCGGCAACCCCGCGGGGGTGACTGGCATGCCGTGGTGAATTCAGTGGCCGGGGCCCTGGAAAAATTCGCCCAAAACCATGGCTCGGGCATTTAAAAGCCGCATCGAATAGTCATTGTCCCGCATGCCGCCCCGTCTTTATGATGGCGCACGGACATGTTTTACAAGGCCATCAACGACAGGACAAAAATGCGTCTTTTGGACCAGCAGGACAGCGGCGCCTTATATCAACTGCTGGAAGGAAACCGCAACCACATTCGGGCCTGGCACCCGTGGGTGGATTTGATTACGACACCGGCTGCGACCGAACGGCTGATTCAAACCTGGCTTCAGCAGTTTGCCAACCAAAGGGGATTTTTCGCCGGCATCTGGCATGATGAACAGTTGTGCGGGGTGGTGCATCATATCAATGTGGACTGGATAAACCGGTGGACCGCCCTGGCCTACTTTTTGGATGCCGGGCACCAGGGCCGGGGCATCATGACCCAAGCCTGCCGCGCGATGGTGGAACATGGTTTTCATGACTGGAAACTCAACCGGATCACCATCGAGTGCGCCACGGAAAACAGGCGCAGCCGGGCTGTGGCCGAGCGTTTGGGCTTTACACTGGAAGGTGTCACACGACAGGTGGAGTGGGTTCAAAATCGTTTTGTGGACCATGCCGTTTACGGGCTGTTGAAGGATGAATACAAACCATCCCGCCCCGCTGGCAAGGCGTGATCCGGCCCGGCTCCTCCCGGTCCGATGCAAGCCTGGGCGTGATCGCTTACGTGGTTTCCGCCCGGCGCCCGGCGCGATTTCCCCATGCCCCGTAAAATGCCACATAAGCGTAGGCGACCAGGGGAACGACATACGAAACCTGGATGCCAAATTGATCCGCCAAGGCGCCTTGCAACAAAGGCAGGAGTGCGCCTCCCAGGATGGCCATGACCAAGAGGGAGGAGACCTGGCTCTTGTAAATGCCGGTGCCATCCAGGGCCAGTGAAAAAATGTTGGGCCAGCCGATACTGCTGAACAAACCAATGCCCACGATGCACCACATGGCCGTGGTTCCGCCCATGAAAATGGCCAGGGCGAGGAGGGCCACGATGGCCAGGCCAAAAAGAAGCAACGTGCGTCCTGCCCTGGCACAACCCGCCTGAAACAATGCCCAGCACAAAACCAGGAATGGCAGGTAATGCCGCACCACCTGCCATCCTTGTGGCAAATCGAAGCCATGCTGCGCGGCATCCCAGGACCGGACTAATAAAAACACCACAAAACCAAGAGCCGGGATGACCGCCATGAGAACCTGCTTGGCGCCTTTTCTCATTTCCCCCAACTCCACGGCACCCATGAACCGGCCCATCAACATGCCGCCCCAAAATAGCGACACATAGGAACTGGCCTGCACCGGGGTCAAACCCGCCACTTCCCGCTGGCCCAAAAAGCTGATGATGGTGCTACCCACGGAAACTTCCCCGCCCACGTACATGAAAATGGCAAGAACCCCCAATTGAACATGCGGGAAACGGAGAGCCATAAAACCCCTCTCTACCTGGCCTTCACCCACATGAGGCAGCCGGATGAAAAAAAACACCGCCGCCAGCGCCAAAAACACCAGGCAGAAGGCCAGGTACGGCACCTTGACCGAATCCACGCCGGACACGCCGCTGTGCGCAAAATATTGAAAAATCAGGAAACCACCGATCGCCGGTCCCGCGGTCGTCCCCACGGAATTAAAGGCCTGCGCAAGGTTCAGGCGGCTGGAAGCGGTGCGTTCCGGCCCGAGAATGGTGACGTAAGGATTGGCCGCAATCTGCAACATGGCAAAACCCAGCCCCACGATGAACAATCCGCCCAGAAAAAGTCCGTAGGAAAGGCTCGCCGCCGCGGGCCAGAACAAGGCGCTGCCCGCTGATGCAAGCAACAACCCCAGCACCACCCCGTTCTTGTACCCCAACCGGGCTATGGGATCCCCCGCCGTGGCCGAAACCAGAAAGTAAAAAAGTGAACCTAAAAAATACGCCCCAAAAAAGGCGGACTGCACCAGCATGGCATGCCGGTAATCCAAGTGGAATGCCTCTTTGAACTTCGGGATGAGAATGTCATTGAACACCGTCATGAAACCCCAAAGGAAAAACAAAACCGTCATGATGGAAAATGGCCCTCGATAAGTGCGGTTGCCATTGGCCTGGTTGGGGGCGGCTTGCGGGCTGGCGGAGTGCATGACAGTCATGGTTTTATAATCTTGAAAAACGGGATTTCAGGGCATCGTAAGGATCAGGACGAAAAAATGAAAGCAAACAAGCCAAAGCCCAAGCCTCAGTGCAGGGCAGGCTGGCTTGGATGCGTCGTGGCGTGCCATGGCCATGGAATGGAAAGGGGATAAAAAATGCATGGAACCCTGGCATGATGCCTGTTCGCTGAGAAAGTGCATGTGGCATAAAATGGCCACGACAGCCACGCGGTGCCCTTTCCAAGGCTACAGGTTGGCAACGGGTGGAAAAACGGCAACGGGCTGGAATTCCACGCATTTGGCACGCATTTGGCACTCAATTGGCAACCGATTCCACGCTTACGACCACCTCAAGCGAATTCACGCAATCCCATGCCCGGAGATTGCGTGTGGGCGGGGTATTGGATTGCGAGGCCGACCAGGAAAGATTGTCCCCGGGCCGGCGAACCTGCCACGCCCGGTTGGCATTCATCTCCAACAAACCCCGATATTGACCCAGACTGTCGGAGAATCGCGCGTTGGATGAGTTGGAAATGGAAATCGCCCGTTTTATTCCCCAATCTGCTCAGAAGCCTACTTCCGAAACCATGTTTGAGGCGGCTCGTTTACTAGACCAGAACCCGGTTTGCCGCCTCAGGGAAAAACCACCCGAAAGAAATGCTCAACATCACCCGGCGAGACCGCAAGTATGATGTTGGTTGTTTGACCGGAGCCGGTCCCATACTCCAAGCTGTCCCAATTGACGAGGTTGGTTGAAGTCTGAATTTGGTAAGGAACGTCCATTTGCCCCATAAATGAGATTTGCACACCATTGTTTGCTGCATGGGCCGCGTTCACCACTGGGGGTTCCCAAGTATTTTGGGATCTCATCAGGATGCCATCAATGCCGGCCGCCAGAAATGCTCCATTATCCGGGTAAACTCCTGAAAGAAGCTTCGTTCCGTAAACAGAAAGGATGTCAAGCGGATAGTAAATCTGAAACGAGTCGTTATCATCAAGAGGCAGGCTAAAGGCGATTTTTTGCCAATTGGTTCCATCGGCAGAAGAATAAATCAAACCGTACATGGTAATGGCCAGGAATCTGCCACCGGTGTAGGCAATGCCTGAAAATCCATCCACCGGCAAATTAAGTTGATTCTGCCAATTTGTTCCGTCGTGGGAGGTGAGGATTTGAGGGCAACCCAAGCCTAAATCAAAATAATTGATGTTGGAGCCGTTATAGGCAATTGCCACAAACAACCCCTCCCCATACACAAGCTTTGT
>DAIDJC010000044.1:0-14737 GCA_027451565.1 Limisphaerales bacterium
CCAGGCTCTTGGCTTTTTGCAGCGTTTCAAATGTCATGCTTGGCTTCAATAGGATTCACCGCGGTCCTACCGTTTGTTCTTCCAAAATGGCCGACCCCGGTTTCCGCAAAATGTGCGCAGAGTTTCGCTCCTTGTCCAGACATAGATTCAGCCCTTTGCCAATTCATGAAAATTGCTTTTGGCGGGCATGGGTTGCGCAAGCCTTCCGAAGGTAAATTTCAAAGGATGGCCCTTGGAAAATTTTTTGTGGATTGTAAAGCGGCGTGGCAAATAGTTTCCTGTAGTCATGAACCGGTGGCGCCAACTCAAACTGGCCTGGGGCGATCATGTCTGACTCGCCTTCAGGAAAAGGGGTGGCCATGGGAGGCAGCCAGCAAATGCTGGCGTTGGCGCGGCAACAAATGGCGCGGCAACAGACGCTTGAAGCTGCCCGCACCTTCACTGCCGTGCTGGCACGGGAACCTCAATGCGTGGAGGCTCTGGCCCAGTTGGGATTCCTCCTTTTCCAATTTAACCAACTTTCCGAGTCGCTAACCTCTCTTCATCGTGCCCTTGATCTGGCCCCAGCAATGCCCAAGCTGAATTTGTTGACCGCAGCCGTGTATCGCAAGCTGGGTCGTCTGGAGGAATCTGCCACACATTGCGTTCGGGAGACTGAACTTTGTCCTGCGGACGCCGATGCCTGGTATAATCTTGGGTTGGCCCGGCAATCCCTTCAAAAACCTCTGGACGCCATTTCAGCTTATCGCCGGGCCTTGGAATTACGTCCGGGATACGTTGATGCCATGATGGGATTGGGACTGGTCCTGCGCCAGACTGACGACCATGCGGGCGCGCGGCAAATTTTTGAGCGAATCATTGTGATGGATCCCAATCATGCCAAAGCACATTGGGAACTGGCGACCATCCTCCTTTCCCATGGAAATTTTGAAAGAGGCTGGCCGGAATATGAATGGCGGCTCCAATTGCAAGATCGCCCCGCTCCACCCCATTTTCCGCAGCCCAAATGGGACGGTGGCCTCCTGCATGGGCGATCCATTCTTTTGCACGGGGAACAAGGATTTGGTGACATCATTCAATTTTCCCGATTTGCCGCCACAGTGGCCGCTCTGGGTGGCAGGGTAATTCTAGGCTGCCCTGCCGCTCTGCTTCCCATCATGGAAACTGTCCCAGGAGTGGCGGAAGTGGTGGTGGACAGGGCAAAACACCCGCCCTTTGATGTGCATGCCTCACTTTTAAGCCTGCCAGCCATCCTTGGCACCACGCCACTCACACTGCCAAATTGTGTTCCCTATGTGTTTGCACCACCCCCGGCAAACGGCTTTCCCTGGTCCGGGAATTTTGCTCCAGGATTGAAAGTGGGTTTGGTTTGGGCTGCCGAATCCGCCAGCGCCAACGCTCGTTTGCGCTCTGTTCCATTGAAATTTCTTGAGCCTCTGTGGAACTTGGAGGGGGTACGATGGTACAGCTTGCAGGCTGGGGCGGCGGCCGCAGAACTCGCCATTGCGGCGCAACCGCCTGTGGTTGATTGGGGAAGTCATTTTGCCCAATTCGGCCAGACTGCGCAGGCGGTTCAAACCTTGGATTTGGTCATCACCGTGGATACCAGCGTGGCGCACCTGGCGGGGGCGATGGGAAAACCAGTCTGGACCTTGCTGCCCTTCGATGCGGATTGGCGCTGGATGCAACACCCCACGCATTCTCCCTGGTACCCCACCATGCGCCTGTTCCGGCAGGCCAGGCGCGGCGACTGGACAGGGCCTGTCTCCCAGATTCGAGCCTCGCTTTTGGAAAAAATCCAAAGCTCCAAAATCCAGTAAAGCACACCGTAAAACCCCAGGTCGGTCGCCTTGTTCAAGCGTCCGGATTCGACCTAATCGTGTCAAAGAGGAAAGGTTGTCTCACCGGGTTGCGCCACTTCCTTGGAGGTGGTCTGCGGGGATTCCGTCTCCGCAAGGGGGACATTTTCATCTGAGGCGACTAATGGAGCCTTTTCTTCAGCAGGCAAGGGCATTTCATTTGCGAAGGAACGCTGATTTGGCGCTGGCGCTGCGGGTTGATCTGAAACATTGGAAAAGACGGGCCGGGTTGGAGGGGTGGAGGCAGGCAGGTCCAGGGCCATGAGAACGGGCGACCGGCGAACCATGGCCAGCACGGTTATTTTTTCCGCCGCCTCCTTTTCCGCCGCTTCAATTCTGGCAAAATTTCCGTAGATTTCGGCGCGTCCGGGGGTGTTTTCCAGGAGCAAATCCTGGCCCGATCCGGCGCGCATGGCCTGGAGTATCTGGTGCGCGTTGATTGCATCCAAGGGTCTGGCTGGCAGAAAGGCATGGTCTTCACCCGCCGCTTCGGTCACCAACCCGGCTGAGGCCAGGGTGCGAAGAACCCGCTGGGTCAAACGGCTGGGCACACCCAGTTCACTGGAAAGATCGAGGATGGGCGCCGGGGGCAGGCCGCCTTGAAACCTCTGCCCCAACAGGGCCATGATCCGCAACGCCACGAACTCCCGACCGCGCTGGTTGACGTTGTCCGCTATCCGGTCCTGCAAATAGGCCGCCCGGTTTTGAAAGGCATATGCCACTTGTGCGCCAAACAAAAGAATGGCCCAGGATAAGTACAAACCCAGCATGAAGACAGGCACCAACCCCAGCTTGCCGTAGATGGCGCTGTTGGTAACCACGCGCGACACGTAGAGAAAGGCAAAAATATTGTTCAAATGCCAGAGTGTCCCCGCAACCATCCCCCCAAAGAAAGCCGCAGAAAATTTTACCTGGGTGTTGGGCACAAGCATGTAAAACAAGGCGAACATGACCCAGAGAAAAACCAGGGGTCCAATCTGAAAAACAACCTGCCCCAGCAAGGGGACGGAATCCAGCCAGTGATCCGCCCAGTGAAGGGAGGGAGCCTCCGCCAGGGTGGCCGCAGCCACCAAAACCAGGGGGCCCAGGGCCACGATGGTGAAATAACTGGAAACCTGTCGCCACCACTGGCGATCCACAGTCACCCCCCAGATGTCATTGAAGGTGCTTTCCACGCCCCGCAACATCCCTATCGCAGTGAATAAAAACAGCACCATGCCTGTGACTCCCAATTGCCCGCTTTGTGCGTTTTGAATGTACTCATGAATACTGCGGGCAGCCTCCCACTGTGCTGTCATCATCCTCTGGTCCCCCTTGGCGGGCGGCGCAATGGCTGCCGTCAGGGACAGGTTGGTTTGCACACTTGAAAATGCCAAATTAGTCGTCTGCCCGTCCGGAACCGGCGGGATGGGAAATGCCCCGGCAGGCCCACCCGCCCACTTTCCCTCCATGTGGGTGACCACCATTTGTCCATTGGTGTTTTCCACTGTGGCTGGAGGCACGAGCGTGGAAACAAACCGATCAATGGCATGATAGATTTGGTCCTCGCCTTCGGATTTCAAGAGGCTGCTGGTGATTCCCACGGCCACAACGAGCAGTGGAATCAACGCCAGCAAGGAAGTGAAGGCCAGGGCCGAGGACCGGACCAGGCACCGGTTTTTGATGAAATGCCGCACCACCAGCGTCCAGAAGTGAACGACCTTTTCAAGCCTGCCCTCCAATTGCAACAATTCTTCACCAGCATCTGAACTGGTGCCGGTGCATATTTTGATCAGGCGGGAAAGCCGGTTTGGGCGCATGGTTCCGTCACGCTAACAAAGCCCGCCGCCAAGTCAACGCCATCACCATCAAAAATCAACCTCAGCGACCCGTCTCAAATAACCCAAATCAATGGATTGCAGACGGTGCAGGGAGATCAGGCCCATCCAGGCCAAAGACCGGGACTGGCTCACCCAAGGCATGGCACAATTCCAGCGCTGCTGGAACCAGGTTGCCGTCTGCATCAAAAAGTGAGGTGGTGTCAAATCCCGCCTCATGGTTTCCGCCGATGTTCTGATACTCAGCTCCCCACCAGAAAACACCGGCTCCCAGGTGATCAGGAACCGAGGCCACGATCCCGCCCAATTCACTCGCATACTGGCTCTGGCCCTCTATAGTGCCAGGCAGGTTACAAATATTGGTCTGCCAGAAAGTGTTGGTCCAGGGAAAAGCCGTTTCCACCACGACCACCGGCTTGCCATACCGGCAGGCGGCATTATCCAGGCACCGCTTCAAATCACGCAACGGACCATGCCACCATGGATAATAGCTCTCTCCAATCACATCAAATGGCACGTGTTCCTGTTGCAAATGATCAAAAAACCAGCGGGTGGTGGCCCAGTCGCCCCCCCGATCTATATGAATCATGATCCGGGGCATTGCTCCAATTGAACCCTCTTGGATTCCCTTGATGGCTTCGGCCAGCAAATCCGCCAGGCGATCCCAATGGTCGGGACTCGCCCCGGATCCCCGCACCCGGCCATCATCCCACAACATTCCAGGCGTGATTTCATTTCCCACCTGGACCATGTCCGGACGGGCTCCAGCCGCACACAGGGTTTTCATGGTCTCGAAACTGTAACTCCGCACGCGCGCCGTGAGAGCTTGAAAATCCAAATTCCGCCACCCATCTGGTTTCCTTTGCTTGCCGGGATCCGCCCAGGAATCCGAGAAGTGCAGGTCCAAAAGCAGTTTTAATCCATCCTTTTTCACCCTCACCGCCAAGGGCAAAGTGTAAGCCAGGTTGTTGACGAAATTGTAAGGGTCCCTGGCAGCTTGTTGCGCACTGCTGGTGAACAACCTCAAACGAATGTAGTTGAATCCGGCCTTTTTCAACAGGACCAGCGCATCCATGGCGTTGCCTTTTTCCTTGTATTGCTTGCCCTGACTCTCAAAAAAAGGCAGGAGTGACATGTCTGCGCCTGCGATTGGATCCATCCGCATGGGTTGGCCATTCGAAACCCCGGTCAAGCTGACATCGTCAAAAGGTGTCATGGGCAGTTTCAACAGCATGTCTTGTGTGATAAACATCCGGTTAGTTCCCGCCTCCCAAATCCAACCATCCCTATCATGATTGCCGCGCGGCAGGATGATATATTTGTATTCCTGCTCCGAGCCTGTTGGCGCGGGATCATTCAAGGTCCCGGAAAACAAATCCGCCTGGTTAAGATGTTGGGTGAGTATGGTCCTGGGATCCCAGCTTTTGCCTCCAAAATTGCCGCAAATGGCCACCTGGTCGCCCACAGCCGGGTTGAATATTCCTTCCAGTCTTGGCAAAGACATGTCCACTTGGAATTGAACCTGGGCGGCCCCTGCTTTAAAGGCCAAAGCCGACATAACAATCCAAACTGCCAGCCGCATGCCAAGGGCGACCGAGTTTCGGGTCCATGCCTTATATAGCCTCATTGATGGTGTCCTAAATGAAAAAGGTTTGGTTCCGTATTGAACCTTGCTTGTTTTCACGGAGCCGCCAGACGGAAATACATTTGGTGGCTGGTTGTGGGAATGGTGGCGCTTCCCTGCCCCAAGGTGCCTGGGACATCCGTCCAAACCACCGGAGGTGCAAGGTTGGTGGCGCTTTGAAGATTCAAGCCTGCCTGGGCCGGCCAATTCAAGGTCAGGCTGCCATGGCCAACCACCAAGGCAGTGATCGTTTCAGGCGGAGCCGTTTCGTTTCCGGTTATTTGAAAATCATTCAAATTGAAACTCCCGGCGTTCGAGAAATGAAATACAAGGCCTGCGCCGGTCAATGTGCCGGTCAAGGCAGCGGCAGCCTGCGACCCCTCGCTGGCACCAGTGGATGTGAGGGTCAACTGGTTCCAGTTTGTGGCATAAGGCGAAAAAGCCTGCGACACCACGGTATAGGTGGCAGAGGCGGCGCTGGTATCAACCGGCAGGTTGGTGGATGAAACGTACCAGGCGCCTCCATCAATTTGGACCGCGACGCTGGCTGTCAAATTGGTGGGGTCCGTGGTGGGTGCAATGCTGGCAGAGAAAAGCAGGTTGGAGACTGAGGCCAGGGGTATGGATGGGAACGGAAGTCCCGAAAGGCCGGTGTCCGTGAGGGTGGTGGCATAAAACGCCGTCGTGCCAGGGCTCCCTTCATAGGTGTAAACCGCGCCAAACCCACTGGCTACCTGGAAGAGCCGGTTGGGGGAATCCGGCACCGCAGCCACCCACCCGACCGTGCTGGGCGATGCATTGCCTGTCTGCGGCCCCACGAATGGAAACGATTCGTCGTACAATAAATTGGTGGGCTGACTGTTCACGGTAAGGGCCGTGGAGAAGTAATTGGCGCTATTATCCGTGCCAGCAGAATTGCTGGCGATGAGCGAATAGGCGCCTGTCTGGTTTATCCCGACGTTCAAAAGGGTCAGTACATTGCTGTTGGCACCCAGGATACCCGGGCCATTCGTGAGTGGATTCCCATTGAATTGCCAGGAATAAACCAGGGGCTGGCTCCCGGACGCCATTCCCGCAAAGGTCACCCCGGCTCCCGTGTAAACCGTCTGGCTCAGGGGTGAAACCGTGATGACGGGAGGCGTGGCAGCCGCAGCATCCGTGACCATCAGGAAATTGGCAAAATTGAAATTGCCGCCACCGCCGCCATAGTTGACCACCAGCCCGGAACCGGTTATGACACCGGTCAGGTTTCCGGTTGCCGCCCCCCCGATGGTGGCGCCGGATGGACTCAGGCTCAGTTGATTCCAATTGCCCGAAAGGGAGCTGAATTGTTGTGAATAGGTGGTGTAGGTGGCGCTGGCTGCGGAAGTGTTGACCGGAATGGGCGTATTCATGGCATACCAACTTGATCCATTCATTTGCACGGCAAAATAAGCTGAAACATTGGCTGGCTGATATGTGGGTGCCACTTGGACGGAAAAAGAAACGGCGGGATAGTCCGCCGGATTGATGACGGGAAATGCCAATCCAGACAAACCCGCATCACTATTGGTCGTGACGGTAAACGCCTCCGTGGCAGGCCCTCCTTCATAAGCAAAAATAGCCCCGGCGCCTCCACTGGTTTGGAAAAGCCTGTTGGGGCTGTTGGGCAGGTTTCCCACCCACCCCACTGTGCTCACCGGGTAATTCACCAGTTTGGGCCCGACAAAGGGAAAGGTTTCTGCATACAAATAATCCTGTGGCAATGCATTGACGGTGAGGGTGCTGGGGGTGGGATTGGTGCTGGTGTCAAAATAGCCCGCCGAATTACTCACCACCACCCAGTAGGTTCCGGCATCTGCCACGCCTGCATTTTCAATGCTTAATTCAGCCGAATTGGCGCCGGATATCCGGCTGTCATTCGTCAGGGCAACCCCGTCCTTGATCCATGCATAGGAAAGCGGAGCCGATATGCTGGCTCCCACCGCAAATGAAAACCCGCCTCCGGCATAAACCGTCTGGCTTAGCGGCGGAGCAGTCATGACAGGCGCCTGGACCGGAGGGTTGGATATGGACAAGATTTGGAAGTCGTTGAAATCCCAACTGCCCGAATTAGCCAGGGAAACCATGATGCCAATGCCATCAATGGCCCCGGAGAGATTGGCGCTGGCCACGGGTCCGATGGAGGGTGCCGATATGTTTGCGAGCACATTCCAATTTGTCGCGGCCGGGTTGTAGGCCAGCGTGGTCGAGTAGAAAATCGAACCTGCACTGTGCTGGGCGGTGGTCAATGGCGCGTTGGTGTCCACGTACCATGCCCCTCCCACTTCGACCGCAAACCAGCACGTGAGGTTTGTGCCCTGGTAGCTGTACTGGCTTTCAACCGAGAGGCTCAGATTGGTGTAAGGGGTGGGATCAATGCTGGTGAAGGCGGAATCACCTCCGGTGCCGCTGCCAGCTCCGTTGGTGGTAAAAAAAATTCCAGTTCCGGTGTTGCCGCCAAAATAGAGCGTAGCCGGGGGAAGTGGCAGGCCTGTATTCCCGTCCACGGCAGAACTCTGGGAATAAATACCGCTGTAGCCCCGGGTGGGCAAAGCCTGCTCCCACCCCACGGCAGCCAGGGTGGTGCCACCATTGGTGGTGCCAAAGTCCTGCTGGTAAAGCACCGTCGTTTGGGCTTGAACAATGCCGGCGCCGGCCAGCGCCACTGCAATCAATTGGATCAGGTTTTTCATGATGATTTGCGGGTTTTTGGGTTGGTTAAATTCCTCAATAGAATTTCATGGTCCGGCTTGTCACTGAAACGAGTTCATCCACGCCGGCCACATGTTTAGCGACGCCATGTAAGTGATGTTGAAACTCCGGCTCCAAGTCAGCGTCCATAATTGCTTGATGCCCACGCTGCGAACGGAGGAGTCGGCAAAACTCATGTCCACGGGCGTTCGCCCCGGATGACGCGGAATGGAGAACATGCTCATGCCACTACCCTGTCCGTTGGGGATATACCACCCTTCATGCGGTTCAGGGGTGTCATTATACAGCGGAGGTGATCCATCAAATATGGAATCGGCAAAAACAGGAATTTCCGTCACCAATCCGCCGCTGGCCGAGAGTTTGCGCCAGTAATCGGATGCCGGTCCGGACATGTAAACACCCAGTGCGGTGGGCGGTGGATTCATGGCCCAAGCGTTCATGCCATAACTTCCAAAATCCCCTGCCACGCCCCAACTGGGAACAAAATACCCATTCGTTCCAAATATGCCCCACGAGATTTGCGAATTATCCATGGAGGGATTGAATTGACTGCTGGTCGGAAGGTCGCTTCGAAATTTTTTGGCGGCTGGACACAGCCGGATGTTGGGGTTGGAATAATAATTTCTAAGGGTGGACATCCATTCACCGGAAAGATTGTTTACTGCAGGGCTCCAACCCGGCGGCATGCTGTCATTGTTGTCCCCGGCATACAGCGCGAAGCACACCCCCCATTGGTGAAGGTTGGAGACGCATTGTGCGTGATAAGCCCTTAATTTGGCGCTGCTCAGGACCGGCAATAGCATTGCCGCCAGAATGGCTATGATGGCTATCACCACCAGCAGTTCAATCAGGGTGAAGGCTATGCAGTTTCTGCCCCGGAGCGGTCTTAAACGCGTCGGGAACACGGATGACTGGCACAAATTCATTGGTTCAACCCATTATCACTGCCCCCGGGGGCTTTGCCTAGCCTCACAAATGTGTGGTTTGTTAAGCCTTCAAATTTCAGTCTGGCCGCGATTTGACCTGTCAAAAACTTTGAAGCCGGAAAAACGCGTTGGTGGCAGGAGTGATATCCTGATAGCGGTAAAACAAGCCTCCCATGCTCTGGGTGGCGCCAGAAAGTGTTTTCCATGTGCCGGATGTCTTGGGTTGGGGGTTTTCAGCCAGACTCAATCCCGACCCGCTTAATGGCCAGGAAAAAGTCAGCCCGGCCCCGGTCGCAGTGGCTCGAAGCTGTGCTGGCACAGCCGATTGTCCCAGTAACAGGGCTGCGGGAAGGCATTCCCCCTGCGAATCAAAAAAGGAGGTGGTATCAAACCCTGCCTCATTCACCCCCGCAAGTGTCTGATACTCAGTCCCCCACCAGCTTATTCCCGCGCCCAAAAGATAGGGCGTTTGTTTCACCGCTTGTACTAGGGCGGCTGTGTACTGCTCCTGCCCGTATGGACTGGCAGGAAATCCATCCACGTTGGTTGTCCAGTACAGGTTATTCCATGGAAACGCCGTTTCCGCCACCAACAACGGCTTGCCATACCGCATGGCAGTTTGAATCAGGCAGTTGGTTAACTGTTCCAAAGGGCCATGCCAAAATGGGTAATAACTCTCTCCGATCATGTCAAAATTCACTTGTTGCGTAACGATGAGATTATCGAAGAACCATTCCGTGGTGGGCCAATCGCCACCTCGGTCAATATGTATCACCGTTTTGGGCATTCGCATCCCCGCCGCATCGCGCATCCCCGCAATCGCAGACTGGATGATTTGGGCCAGATTGGACCATTGCACAGCAGCATTGGTCCCGGGCACCAGTCCGGCGGGCCACAGCATGCCATCGGTGATTTCGTTGCCCACCTGCACATAATCGGGCATGGCGCCCGCTTGATTAAAGGCGGCGATGCAATTGCTTGTGTAACTCCGAACCTGGGCAGTCAATTGCTCAAAGTCCAAACCGGCCCATGCCGCAGGCATGGTTTGATGGGACGGATCCGCCCACGTATCTGAAAAATGGAAATCCACCATCAGCTTCAAGCCTGCCGCCTTGACCCTGGAAGCCAGAGGAAGGGTGTAGGCCAGGTTGTTGATGTAGTCATAGGGATCTGCCTGGGCCTGGCTGGCGCTGCTGGTGAAAAGGCGCAATCGCACCGCGTTGATTCCTTCCGAACGCAATATGGCCAGGGCATCTCCCTGCACTCCGTTGAGTGAATAGCTTATCCCATTGGATTCAAAGAATGACAGCAGGGAACAATCAGCCATGGCCAGAAAATCCGTGGCATTCATTACCGCTGGCACCGGCAGGTTATCAAAGCTTGCTGTGGGCGCGGTTTGGATGCCTCCGGTGGAGGCCATGGTGCGGTTGGAAAAGCTTTCCCAAACCCAAGCCCCCGATTGGCTGGTTCCACCGGGGTTTACCAGGAATTTGTAGGCTATCACCGTCCCAGGCCCCTGTACATTCGCACATTCCCCGGTATAAACATCAATCCCCGTTCCATTGTTAGATAAATAAACCGGTTCCCATGCCGGGGATGTAAAGGTTCCAGCCACGGCAATTGTATCGCCGGCGCCAGGGTGAAAACCTCCCCCAACCTGAAAACCCGCCAGATTCACGCTGAATTCTAAAGATCCAGACGCCACTGCGGCCAAGCCAAAGCCCAGCACCACCGCCACGCATGCGAACGACCGAATGCCCCAAAGCATTATCCATTCGATGCAAGTCATGGGTTTCATTTTGGTTCTACTAAATTGGATCCATGCTGAACCTTTGTCCACCCCCACAAATGTGCGGGTCCGGGAGCTGGCGAAAACGAGAGCCTCAAAGTTCCGGATCCCTTTGTTTTTCAACCCGGTTTTGTGGACCTGAACTTTAAAGCGGCCTCTGTGCGGGAACGGACATGCAATTTATTATAAACATGCCGCAAATGCCAGCGCACCGTCCCGTCAGTCACTCCCAAGCGGTCGGCAATATGCTTGTTTGGATGGCCTTCGGCCAGCAGGGCCAGGATTTCCCGTTCCCTCGGGGACAGGTCCTCCACCTGTGCCGCTGCGGCGGAGGGTTCCTGAAATGAGGCAATCACTTTGCGGGCAATTTCCCGGGACATGGGTGCGCCTCCCTCCTGCACTTCGCGGATGGCGGCGGCCAGCTCCTCGGGTTGGCATCGTTTCAACAAATATCCGCAGGCCCCTGCCCGTAGAGCACGGTAAATGCGTTCGGTGTCCTCGTACACAGTCACCATGATGATCTGTACAGACGGCATGAGTTGCTTGAGCTGGGCACAGCATTCGATGCCTGAAATGCCTGGCAGTTGAATATCCATCAGCACGATATCCGGCGCATATCGCGGCAGTATTTTGAGCGCCTCCTCGCCCGTGGCACAGGCGCTGACGCAGCGCACATTCCCCTGGGTTTGCGCATAGTCCGCCAGGCTTTCGCGTATGGTCTGGTTGTCTTCCACCACGGCAATTTTAGTCATGATATTTCCTGTGGACCTTGCAGCGGCATGGTAATGCACACCTGGGTGCCTTTTTGGGGGGCGCTGCTCACTTCAAAATGTCCGCCGAGCTTTTCCACCCGGGATCGCATGGAGGCCAATCCATCCATGCCGGCTCTGGGCAAATCTCCTGCAAGCCCATTTCCATTGTCCGAGACCGACAGGGCCAACGCGCCGTCTTTCAAATGGATGCCCACGCAAACCTGCGTGGCTTGCGCATGCCTGACCACATTCGTCAATGCCTCCTTGAACGCCAGGAACAACTGGTGCCGTCTCCGTGGGTCCAATGCCAAACCCTCCGGCATCCCGCCACTTTCCAGTTTCCAATTTAAGTTGGCCAATCCCAAAAACCGGTCGGCGTACAGGCAAAAATAACTCACCAGTGAAGCCAGCGAATCATGCTGGGGATTCAACGCCCAGACAATCTCGTCCAGTGCAGCCACCAAGGCCACCGCGCGGGAACCCATTTGCTCGATATATTCCCTGCGGCGTTCCTCCGGCGTCTGTTGGTTGCGGGCTCGGTTTCCCAGCATGCCTATTTCGGTCAGACCGGAGCCTAGTTCGTCATGGAGATCCCTGGCCACCCGGGCGCGTTCCCGCTCCAAGGCCCGCTGTTGCTCCACCCGCTGTCGTTCCTTGATTTGTTCCCCCAGCTCCAGGGTGCGTTCCTCCACCTTCCGCCGCAATTGGCTGATCCACAACCCGGTGAATGCCAGCCCGCAACCCAGAGCTCCCATGATGAAAAGCAGCCGCGTAAGTGTCCACCAAGGCGGACGGGCCAGGACGTGGATGTCTGAAACCGTGCCCACGAGAAGTTCAAAGGCTGAAGCTGCTCCCCTGTCTGGAGCCACGTCATCCGTTGCCAGGCTGGACCATATCCCGGTCAACTCCAGCCTGCTCCCCACCGGCAACAATGAGCTCAAATCCTGCTGCGTGGCCAACCTGGCGGCAAAACTGCGCACTCCGCATTGGATTTCCAACACCCAATCACCGGGACTCTTGCGGATTCCCGCCAAAACCCCGCTCACCCGCACTCGCATGGCTTCCACTTCCGATGTACCGGAATCTCCCGGCTGCCATTTCGCCGCCGCAGGAAGGGGCGACCACCCCATCCGCCGCAGCGCCGCCTCCCGCAAAAGCGGCCCGGCCCCGGTCAACTCTGGAAATCCAGAAGCCTCGACCCAATCCCCCGGGGCCACCCCGGGTTCCCCATCCGTTTCCACCCTCAAGGCATTATGACCGTCATATAAAAAACATTCCTGACCGCGTGTCTGTTCCACCTGTCCCCGCACTTTTACCCTCTGCAACACGCTGGCCTGCGGATCAAATTTCATCAGGTCCGATACTGACTTTTCAGGGAGCGCAAATGGGTCAGGTGGAGGCGGCTCGCTCACGGAAAGCGATGCCGCGTCCATCCGGATTTCTCCCACGCGCACCTCATGTGTCACATAATCCCAATTGGCAAAAAGACAGCCGCGAACCCGCACCAGTGCTCCCCTTTCACCCGCTATCGTCGCCGGAGATAGTCCCGCCACCCGCAAATCCAGGTTGATGGGTCCGCTCCGGGTGAAGAGCGCAACGTTTGTGGAATTGAAAGTGGTGATCACTCCCTGCAATTCCACGTATTGACCATCCAGGCTGCCATTGAGCAACTGATCCCAAGTGGGCTGCACCGGGTTGGGCATCACTCCCGCTCCAAGACTTCGCACGGCATGAGCGTTCACAATCGGCGCAAAAAGACTGGGGTCCGTCGTCCCGCTGACTTCCAATCTCTCTCCAATGTTTGGCAGAAAGGGACGGCTGTCTGTTGAATCCACCACGTACATCCCGCGTGTCTCGTCCTGAAGAGTAAACGCCTGGTGCTCCGGCAAAACGCAGGTGACCACCCCGGTCAACCGGACTGGGTATCCCCGTTGGGCTTCTTCTCTTTTCAACCTGTGGATCTGCGCTGCGGTTGTAAGTAGCGGAAGGGAGCCCGAAGGCGCTTGCGAGGCTTGCCCCACCTCTGTGTCTGTCAGGATTTGCATCGCTTTTTTGCCATCCACAAATAATGTCCCGGCTACTTCTTCCCCATCCACGGTCCGGGCTCCCTCGCATACTCCCGTGACACGCACCCGCCGTCCCAAAAGTTTCGTGCCAGCATCATTGCCACATCCAGACAGCCTTATATCCATTCGATTATTGCCGGAGCTTAGTTCCAAATCCCAACCGTTTTCATGCCGGCAGGCATAGGTCACCCTGCCTTCCACCCGCGCCCATTGCCAGTCCTGTGCCGGGGACAAAGCCTCCCCTGGATGGCATTCCCTCGGTTTTGGAAGCGCTTCGTGGCCCTGCACCCGGACCGAAAGAGTGGCGCCACCCACCCACAACTGACTCCCATCATCTGATGTTGTAAAAAAGGTGTAAAACCCTGTCCGCGCCACTTCCAGCCATCCGTTGAAAACCACACCAATATGCTCCGGGTGAGGCAGGGTAGGCAGGCCAAGATGCGTAATCACCCCCCTGGCAAGTTCAGGCAGGTTCTTGAATTCCGGCAAATCCTCCTCTTCGACGTCATAAATTGAATACTGCAAACCATCAGCCCTTGAGCTGTTCAGGCGTTGAAATAATGCAGAGTCAGGAACCTCGCCACGCGCTCCGTCAGGGCCTTCGTATTCCACCTTTAATCCGTAACCCTTTACTCCGTTAAACCACTCCAGCCTGAATGGCTGCCTTCCGGATTGCAGATAGACTTTGCCCGATTTTTCCAACATTGAATGCGTGCCGTTGTTGTCCACCACTGGACCCAGGACTCCAAGCCGGTATCCCACTCCGGTCTTATAGACTGTGGCATGACCCTGAATGGTGATTTGATCGCCCGCATGAAACGAACTGTTGCCAGGGTTGAATTCCAATCCCGTGGCTCCGGTGGCATCATGAAAAACCATTCGGTTGGCCTCCAAATCCACCCACCATACCTGGCCAGACAAAGAAAATTGGCAGCCGGTACCTGGGTTTCCGTCCAAGGCTTTAATTTGCGAAACGGTGTTCACCAAGGGTTCCCCGTCAAACGCAGGTCCTGCCTGCCCAAAGGCAACTGCCACACCCCAGCCAGCGCTGGCCATTGCCAAAAGAAGTGCCAGACAATGGATTCGCCGCAGTGGGTTCATTCCTGCATGCTAAGGTGAAATTCTCCGTTTGCATCCCAAAAATGATGGAAAGACGTGCAGCTTTCTGTGC
>DAIDJC010000044.1:14747-14980 GCA_027451565.1 Limisphaerales bacterium
ACATCTGGAGGCTGTCTGCAAAGCAAAGCCCAACCCAATAAAAACCCTCCGCCTCCAAACGGCGTGATCACTCCCAGCCATTTCAAGTCCGTGATGGCCATCAGGTAAAGGGATCCGGAAAACAGCAGCATGCCAGCAAGGAAACTCCACCAAGCCATAACCCTGAAAGGGCGTTGCCCGCCCAGTACCCAAAGCATAACGGCATGGATAAAATGATAAAAAACTGCTGTCTG
>DAIDJC010000045.1 GCA_027451565.1 Limisphaerales bacterium
ATAAACCTTCTCACTTCCCGAAAGCTTGGCGTCACCCCTCCCCGGTCCCCGCCACCCATGGAGATTGATGGGGAGGGAGAGCGGAGCAGTTGGTTTGTGGAGGTTTATAAAAATTCAAACGCGGAGGCTGAGGGCGACTCTCTCAAAGACTGAGACGCGCCCGGGCCGCGCAGGTTTTTGGATGTCTTTCGATTGACGATCCATTCGGGCGCTGGTAAACCTTTCTGCCATGTTTTGGATGCCGCATTCCTTATGACGAAATCGAAAAAGCCCCGCTATTCCAGGATTCTTCTCAAACTCAGCGGCGAATCGCTCGGGGATGTCCACGGAACGGGCATATCCCCGGAAGCGGTGCATCACATGGCAGAACAAATCAACGAGGTTCGTCTGCTTGGGGTGCAGGTGGTGGTGGTCAGCGGAGGCGGCAATATTTTCAGGGGATTAAGCGGCAGCGAACGCGGCATCGAGCGTGCCACCGGGGATTACATGGGTATGCTGGCGACCGTCATCAATTCCCTGGCTCTTCAGGATGCCTTGGAAAAACTGGGGGCTCCAACCCGGGTCCAAAGCGCCATTGCCATGTCCCAGGTGGCGGAACCTTTCATACGCCGCCGGGCGGTCCGGCACCTGGAAAAAGGCCGCATCGTCATTTTCGGCGGCGGCACCGGAAATCCTTACTTTTCAACCGACACGGCAGCCGCCCTTCGCGCGAATGAAATTGGTGCGGAAGTCATTCTCAAGGCCACCAAGGTGGACGGGGTTTATGACAGTGATCCCAAGAAAAATCCCAAGGCGGTCCGGTTCGAAAACATCTCGTACATTGACGCCCTTCAAAAACAATTGAAGGTCATGGATTCCACGGCGTTTTCCCTGTGCATGGACAACAAGATGCCCATCATTGTTTTTGACTTTTTCAAACCACACAACCTTAAGCGCGTGGTCCTGGGCGAAAAAATAGGGACACTGGTCTCCGGTTGATTTTGCCGGGGCCATTTTCACAATTTCCTTCACCGGCACCCGCGGTGCCAGGGCCGGTTTAAACCCTATATCGCCATGCCTGAATTGCCTGAAGTGGAAGTCCTGGTGCGGCATCTTCAAAAGGTCTTGCCGGGCAGAGTGGTTCGCGGTGTTCATTTTGGCGCTCATCAGGCGGGGAAATCCACTCCGCATTCCGAATTGCGGAGGTTGCTCCCGGGGACACGCTTCAAGCGAGTCAGCCGCCGCGGCAAATACCTTCTTTTTAACCTGGAAACCTCCACCGCTGGCCGCAATTCCCTGACTCTGCTCGCGCACCTTGGCATGACCGGGCGCCTCTACCTTATCTCTCCCACCACCACCATACCCAGGCATGCCACCCTGATCATGAACCTTGGGGCTGACCGTTTTATTTTTGAGGATTCACGCCGGTTTGGGCGAATGAGCCTGGACCTTTCCGTGTTGGAACGGCTGGGGCCTGAGCCTTGGGATAAAATCTTTACCTGGCAAAAATTGCATGCCGCCTTGTCTGGATCGCGGCAGCCCATCAAAGTCCGGTTATTGGACCAGGCCATGGTGGCCGGGGTGGGAAATATTTATGCCAGCGAAATTCTTTTTCAAGCGGGCATAGCGCCGCAAATCCCAGCCCGAAACCTGTCCTCCAGCCAATGTCGCAAACTTCATGCCGCTATCCGCAGGGTCCTGCGTAAGGCCATTGATTTTGGTTTGTCGCTTCAACTGGACTGGAGCCACTCCGGCGCTGACCGGCTTTTTTATTACGGACAAGATTCATCCGAGCCCGCCATGGCGGAGGAAAATCTGCGGGTTTATGGGCGCGAGGGTATGCCATGCCTGAAATGCCATCGTTCCATCCAAAAGCTGGTTCAGGCTGGTCGAAGCACCTTTTTTTGCCCTCGTTGCCAAACTCAAACATCCCGCGTTCCAGCCCCGCGCAAAAAATAAATGCAGGGGATTATCCCTTGCTGCCGGTCTTGGCAAACGCCATTATTTCAGGAATGGATGGCAAGGCAATCTGGAGGCGTTTGTTTTGGACATGGATCCTGGCAGGGTGCCTGCCATGCTGGAGCTTGGACGCGGCGGATGCAGGTTTGAACCAGGCATTGGATTTGGCCGGGCCGGAGCGAATCAGCGGCGTCATTTATGAATCCGGCTCGCATCGCCAGGTGATTCTTTATCGCTTTCTACGCACCGCAAAACGATCGGGATCGGAAATCCGGGTGCAAAGGCAATTTTGGACCCCGCAGGGTCGTCTTGCCGCCAGGGAGGATGTGCTTTATGAATCCAACCGCCTGGTTTTTTGCCGCATGCAGGAGTTTCAGGCGCAGGTTTCCGGCATGGTCACCGTTCAACCGGATAAAACACACGTGGGGCGGGATGTCTTGCGCATCGGCTATGCCAAGGGCCTTACTCCACCTGTCGGCGAGCCTCAGGTTCTGAAGCCTGACACGTTGATTGATGATGACGTGTACCCGTTTTTGCTGGAACATTGGGTTGATTTGATGCAGGGCGCTTCGGTCCGGTTCAGGTTCATTTCCCTGGAATGGAAAAAAACTTTCAACTTTCAACTCGTCAAGTCAGGCATGGCCACTGTGGATGGCCGCAATTGCGCCCGGATTACGATGAAGCCCGTGGGTTTTTTTCTGCAACAAGTGGTCAAATCCCTGGTGTTCATCGTGGACACGGCCCCGCCGCATGCCATTCTGTCCTACACGGGACGCACCATGCCGCGCATCTGGGCCAATGGCTCGTGGAAATATCTGGACGCCGAAACTGTCTTTGACCTGGGCCACATGGTGGCGGCCAAACCCTAGCCCAGATTCCTGGCCCGCCCTAAATTTCAAAGTTGGGCTTGTCTTTCGGGCCTTGGACCCTGCCCAGGGAAATTTTTTCCCAAAGCCTTTCGTGGGCATAATAAAGCCCTATTTTGGTGAAAAGCTCCACGCCGCTGATGGTCAGTGCCCATTTGATTTTGCCCGTGATCAGGAACGAAATGATCATGGTGTCCACGCTGCCAGTCAGCCGCCAGGAAATTGCCTTGACCAGGCTGCGGTAATGTTTATCGGCCATATTCTTGATCTTAAAAAAGGTTGGACATGGGTTTGCGGTTTGCGCGGTAAAACACCGGGGCATTGATTTGAGCTTCGGGATTTGCTGTCAAGTTGGGGGTTTTCATCGTGGTTTAAAAGGTTAATTGTATTCGGGTGAAAAAAACCTGCTCGGGCGGCAAGCCGCCTGCAAGACCTGGGCTGCCTCCTGCAAAGGTCGTCCGGGAAAAGCTTCCGTTGATGCGAATATGCTCATTCAGCCACCAATTCACCCCCACCGACCACGCCTGCGCCTGGGTGGCAAGGGGACTGCTGACACTGGCGAACCCATCGGACGCAGCACGGGCATCCACGTTCAGCGACTCATAACGGGCGACCAATTGCCATGCGCCCCAGGAACCGAGGGCGGGTTGAAAGGGTTTGGATGGAACGCTTTCGGTTCCTGTGATGCCTTGGCCGGCAAGCATCCAACTGCCGGTCACCTCCCATGCCGAGTTTTCAAGCGCCGCCGAACGGCTGGCGCCGGACGTCCCATTGGATAGTTCCTGGCTGGAAAGGATATATTCGGCGAAGATCCCCAAGGGGCCGCGATTAAAGCTTCCTTGGGGACATAGCCGCCAATGGACTCCAGTGGGTTGGACCTGCCGCCTGTATGCGAAGAATTTTTCCTGGCCGTCGGTGACATACCCGGGGCTGACCAGACCTGGCGCTCCGGCATCGTTGCCGTAGCTTCCCGCCACCCCCAGGCCAAGGGTTTTAAAAACGCCTTGGGGTTTGGCTCCAAAGGATTGAAATGGTTGAACAAAGACCCGGCCCATGAAGGCCGCTCCGCTGCCGATGGGATTGTTCAACGTCCGGGTGGTCGTATCGGGCGCATCCGAAAAAAATCCACCGCAATAATCCAGGGCAGGCTCGCTCCAATGCCCATTCTGAGCGACCCCCAGAGCCCGGTAGGGTAAAAGATCAGTGACAAGAGATCGTTCATTAAAGGCGGTGACGGTTTCATCCTGCAATGCCTCCAATCCGATGGGGGGTTTGAATTTTCCCATTTCCCATCCCAAACCCTCACCATTGCTCGGGCTGGGATGCTGAGAGATGAACGCGTCCAAAACCTGCGGCTGGTTTCCTGCCAATTCAGGGGTGACATGCACATCAAATTGGGAGTTCAGTCTTGCCACCATGATGGGTCGCGCGCGGCGGATAAAAGCGCCCTCCTGACCTGCCGCATGGCTGGCGTTTCCCACTTGAGTGCGGCTGTCCCATTGTAGTAAACCGTGCAGGGAAACACCCCATTCACCGGATATTGATTGCACAAAGAAGCCATTCCGTTTGGAAAAGCCTGCCTGGTAATCCTTGATCCCAGCGCGTTTTGAATCGTTTTCATCTGGCGCTGTCTTTTCCCGGAAAGCCCCCCCGGACCGACTCGGCTTGCAGTCGGGGTGCCCATGAAAAATCTGGTTGGTAGCAGGTTCAACAACCTGAATTCCGGGTTGGACCCCATTCTGGTAGGATGCGGCAACCTGCGGTTGTGGCTGCACCTTGCGGTCCTTGCCATCCACAGTTTCATCCTCGCCTTTTGCTGAGACGACCATCCCCACGCCAAACAGCATGCCAAAAGCCATGCCCAGGTACCGGCCTGGACCAGAGCCTTCATTGGGAACCAACCGCCACTGGCTGTTTAATAGCGACATAAAAGGTCGTTATTTAGATTAAAAATTAAAACTGCAAACGAGTCAAATGTTAAATACGATCAATATTGTCGTTATTCTATGGGCCTTCCATTTTGAGTCAACCCATTTTTTTGAAGAAATGCGAGCACGAGTTTGAGCCTGAATTCCATTGTTGCATTACAGAAAGCTGGAGCAGACCGGGCGGGGGCGCACTGGGGCTTGGGGGGGCTGTCACCGGTCGAATCAAAAGGGACCACCCTGGGTCGAAATTGGTCCCTTTTGGAGATTTCAAAATCCCCCACCTGGGGTTTTTGATTTAATACTCCAACTTCATTGTTCCTGACAACCTCCAAATTGTTTGTTTTTCTGTCGGTGCGGTTGGGGGGATAGGGCTCTGCAGAAGTGCAACCTGAGCACCCAATGCGCCCGTGGATTGCAGGTAAAGCATCCCCCGGCCCGGCTTGCCGGGCCGGGTTTTGATGTTTTATGGGATGCACTGCAATCACGGTTCAATGCGAAAAACTTATCGTTTCTGGTCGGCGCAGCCGCCATCGTTTTTTCCCTTCTCGGCGGGAGCAGGCGGTGCGGCGTTGCGTAAGCGATAGCTGCGGCCGGTGATCTGAATGATTTCGGCCTGCTGGAGGAAGCGATCCAAAATCGCCGTGGCCGCGGGCATGTCCCCCAGCAACTGTCCCCAATCTTCAATGGGACGGTTGGAGGTCATGAGTGTGGAGCGGTTCTGGTGACGGCGCACGATCAGTTCCAAGAGGCTTTCGGCGCTTTTGGGCGGGAAGTACTTCATGCCGAAATCGTCGATGCAGAGCAACTCGGGTTTGAGATAGCGCGTGAGCGTGCGCTGGGCTTCAGCCGGGGATTGGTCGGCTTGCAACTCGCGGACCAGATCAAAGACCGAACAGTAGAGCACCTGGAAGCCGGCGCGAATGGCGGCGTGTCCCAGCGCCTGGGCCAGACAGCTTTTGCCGACCCCGGGCGGACCCAGCAGGAGGATATCGCGGTGCTGGCGAATGAACTGGCCGGTGGCCAAATCGCAAATTTGGCTGCGTTTGATCGAGGGATTGAAGCTCCAGTCAAAATCCTCCAGCGGCTTGAGGTCGCGGAAGCCGGCGGCTTTTTTGCGCCGCTCCAGTTGGCGTTGGTTCCGCACATTAAGTTCGTCCTGCAGGAGCAGTTCCAGGAACTGAGCGGGCGGCAGTTGGTTGGCGGCGGCCTCCTGCAAACGCAGGTCCAGGCTGGTGGCCAGGCCGGAGAGGCGGAGTTTGCGACAGGCTTCTTTGAGTTGATGGGTCATGGTGTTTTGTTTTGGATGAACAGGCCGTATTCGGTCAGGTTGCGGATTAAGGGATGGCTCTGGGCGAAGGCCAGATGGGTCTGGATTTCGCGCTGGCGCTGTTCCAACAGCGCTTTGACATCCCGCAGCCGCCAGACCCCCCGCGAAAGGGCGCTGGCGCAAGCGTCATTAACCGTTTTGAAAGAGTGCTGCTCGGTCAGGCCGACCAAGCCCATGATGGAGCGCAGGCCAATGGGACCCTTGCGTTCCAGCACCGCCCGGGACCATTGGCCGATGGGGTGGCCCAATTCCTCGGCGCGCTTGAGCCAGTAGTCCAGCTGCCGTTCCAACGGACCGTGGCCGCCGCCCAAGCCCAGCACCTGATCGAACTGGCCAGGCGGCAGATGAGCGTGCAATTTGAGCTGTTCCCAACGCTGATTGAAAATCCGCACTTCGCGGCTGTCCCAGCGCACCCACACCTGCTGGCCGATGTATTCGGGCGGCACGGTGTAATAGGCCTTGTCCACTTCGACGTAGCTGTCGCGATGCACGGTGCGCTGCCCCTCTTGAAAGCAGGGAAACAAATCAGGCGGCAAGGGCAGGAGTGCCTTTTGCTCTTGGCCAAAGAGCGCCGCCACTTGTTTGCGGGTGGTGCCGTGAATGCGCAAATCCGCCACGGTTTTCTCCCAGTGCCGCAGATGCTCGTTTTCCGCACTCAGCGTGGTGAAAGTCCGGCCGCGCAGCGCATTGCCCTTGAGGTAGCGGATCCCGTTCTCGGTTTTTCCTTTGTGTTCCGGGGTATAGGGGCGGCAGGGCAGCAGGGCGCAACCGTAGTGGCGGCAGAAGCTCAGCAGTTTGGCGTTGAGCTCCGGATCGCACCAGTCGGGGTTTTGCACCGCCGCCCGCAAGTTGTCGAGGTTGACGGTTTTGCTGACGCCACCAAAGGCCCGAAAGGCATTCTCGAGGCAGCGGATCAAATTTTCCGTCGTCTGCTGAAAGACCGCCTCACTGTACGCCTTGCGGGAGAAGCTCAAAACCACGCGCAGCACCCAAGGCCGGCGGCGGCGGCCATCGCCATCGATCACGGGGGCGCCGGTGCCGAAATCAATCTGCACTTCCTCGCCCGGCTGCACCTCGATGCGCCACACCCGCTCGGGTTGCTGGTCGCGCAACTGGCGTACGTACCGTTTGACCGATTGATAAGAACCACTAAAGCCCACTTCCGCCACCAAGTCCTGATAAATCCGCTGGGCGCTTAGCCCTTCCTCCAGTTTGGCCTCAATGCGTGCGTGATGAGAGGCACAGTAACTGGGGCGGCCAGCCTCCGCTTCCAGTGCCGCAGTCACCAACTCTGCGCCGGTGGTCTGGGCCGGCGGCGAGCCCGATTGGCCGGGGGTCGAAATGGTGGGGGATTTTGCCGCCGCCTGGAGATAGCGCCGGACCGTTTTGCGGTCCACATTAAGCGCACGGGCAATCCGCCGCCCGGACCAGCCCTGCGCCGCCAATTGTTGTATTGTGTTTTGTTCGTTCACCTTAAGGACATTCGCCATAGCGCGGAAGGATATGCCCGCTAACGGGCACTCCGCCCAGCGCCATCAGCGCCTTAAGGTGGGAAATCTTGAATCATCCAAAAGGGACCACATTTCGACCCGAGGTGGTCCCTTTTGACCGTCCGCTGACAACACTCATCACCACTTTGCTGAATCCCACACTCTACCCAGCGGCGGAACTGGCCCAACTGTACGCGCGCCGCTGACGCATTGAACTGTGGTTTCGGGATATCAAGACCGCCATGGGGATGGAAACTTTACGCTGCCAAAGTCCAGCGCTCATTCACAAGGAACTGGAAATGCTCTTCATTGCCTACAATCTGATCCGTTGTCTCATGGCCGAAGCGGCCCAAACTTACAAGGTGGAGCTGCACCGCCTCAGTTTCAAAGGCACCGTCGATACCCTGCGGCAGTTTAGCGCCGCCATCGCCCAGGCACGGTCCCGCAAGAAAAAGAACCAACTAATGGCCAGGCTCTTGGAACTGATTGCCAGGGATCAAATCCCGAAGCGACCCGGCCGCCGCGAACCACGCGCCGTCAAGCGCCGCCCAAAGCCTTTCCAACATTTAAATCGTCCCCGCCATCTAATGAAAGAAATCAAGCACCGCAGCAAATACCGCAAAAACTCGTGACCTTGTCTAAGCGCCATTCTAGTTTACCCCTTTTTGAAGGACCAGACCGTCTAGTCAATTTTTTCAACTAGTGTTCTTGTGTGATGAAGGGCATACGCAGGGTCTTTCGCGAATCCCATTAAATACAATCTTTTAGCCGCGAGCGCACTCCGCAAATGCCATGAACATTATAAAGCTGAATTTGTCCATTTGATAAGGATGGCATTTGATCTGGCTGTTTTCAGCCGAATCCATCCCCAAACATTATGAGAGGTCATACAGCTATCGTTGGCGAAGAACGAACTGGATGGCCGTTTGACAGGCCAATGCTGACGAGGCGACCTCGAGCCAAGAAAAAAAACAATTGAGGAGAGAATGCGTATGAACATGGACAATAAATCACGAAGTATAATCATCGGGCTGGTGGCCTTGGTTATTGGCGTGGCCATCGGTGTGGGAGGAATGGGGTTGAGAACAAAATTTCCGGCCTCGAGCACGAATATGGATGCCGATACCAACCAAACGAAATCGGCGTTGTTCGGCGGACCGAATCTTATAGCTCCTGACCAGTGGGATCCCTTCCAGGAAATTCAAAAAATGCAGGCGCAGATGGACCAGGAATTCAACCAGATGTTTCAACAGTTCCGCACCCAGCCGCAGTTCAACGCCTTTCAGGGAAATCCTAATTACTCCCTATCGTTAAATGTTCAGGAACTGAAGGATATTTATGAGGTGCGCGCTTATCTGCCGGATGCCAAAGCATCAGATGTCCACGTCACGCTGGAGAACGGGCAGACGCTTAAGGTTGAAATCAATAGTCAGCAGAATAAGTCGTCGGCACAGAAAAACGGTTCATCACAAATGTCCGAATGGGGCCAGTATGAACAGGTGATTCAGTTGCCAGGGCCGGTGAAAACCGACCAGATGAAGGTCAAACAAGAAGGCCACGAATTGATTATTACGATCCCCAAATCAACTTGATTTTATGCTTGGTGAGTGCAAGTGGAGGGTTTTTAAGGGTGAGCCGTATGTGACAGTTTGGCACGGCAAACCTGTTTCACTATGGCACAGTGGCAACACTTTTGAAAATCGGACCTCGAAGAAACCCGTTGATTTTTCGAGAGTTTTGAGTTGCGCACCAGGTTGGCATACGAGTTGCATTTCATTTCGGTGGAGGCCGGAGCCGTTCGGGTGAGCGGCGGAAGTTCCTCCATCACCTCAATCAAAGGTGAACGCAGGCTTCGATTGTGGTGATTAATATTTAAACCAGTCTGCAAAAGAAAGGATAAAACGTATGAATGCATTGACTCGTTGGAATCCGTTCCGGGAGATGGACGACATTCAACGGCGGATGTCCTCGCTGATCGAGCGGAGTCCGTTTCGGCGCAGCAACCTGACCAACGACGAGGAATCCATCACTGTGGCCGAATGGGCGCCACTGGTGGACATCGCCGAGGATGACAAGGAATATCTGATCAAGATCGAGCTGCCCGAAATCCAGAAGGACGACGTGAAGGTGACGTTGGAAAGCGGCACGTTGACCATTTCCGGGGAACGCAAAGCGGAGAAGGAAGAAAAGGGACGCAAGTTTCACCGGGTGGAACGTTATTATGGCCGGTTTGTACGCAGCTTTATCATCCCGGACGACGCCGAATCGGACAACGTGAAGGCTGAGTTCAAAGATGGCGTGTTGCGGGTGCATCTGGCCAAGAGCGAAAAAGCCCGGCCAAAACAAATCGAAGTGAAGGTAAGTTAATAAGTATCAGTTCATAATTGTTCCTGCTGCGGGAGGCGTCTCCTCCCGCAGTCGTTCTTGAGCGATGAACGTTTTGAGGCTAGGACTGTCAATGGGTTGAGCTGGCCGTTTAGCCGGTTCCTTCTGATGAACATTGTGCGACCGGCGTGGAATGTTCAAATCTTTCCCGCTGATTGCACGCAACTAAAATCAAACCTTGGAAAACTATGACAACGACAAACGCAAAAACAGCAAACGTTCCAGGCTTCGGTAAGAAGTTGTGGAACGCGGTGATGGGTGGTTTCAAGCGAAGCGGATCGTGCAGTTGCTCCGCACAGCAGGAGTCCGCGCCCAAAGCGCCGGAGGTTAAAACCGGGGAAAAACGGGCAGAGGCGTAACGCTAGGAATCACCAACCGTTCCGGTTGTCGCCAGGCGGAATTTCCATGCGTCGCGCCCTCACGCCTGTAGCGTGAGATTTGTTTGGGGTCAGCGTTCGCGGAGTGAAGTTCGTCGGCGACACAGGAACGGAGGGTTGCGGCGCAATATTTTCATGTACCTTTTCGCAACCCCACCGAAAATCAAGTTTAGGAGATTACCTATGGCGCAAAAATTCAAACCGTTTCATTGGTCAATAGGCTTATTGAATTGCGTCGGAAAAGCACCCAATCGGGCGTATAGCCATGAATGCGCTATCCTGTAGGCCGGGCGGCCCACCCGGCGTTCCTTAATCCCTCTATTACAGTTTTAGAGCATGTCTGATTATTCCGAAGGATGCTGTTTTCGTGCCCAAGCCTGTCTGGCTAGGCGCTAAAACCCTCCGGGCGGCGGCGCTTTTGCCCTGGGGCTTTGTTGTCGCCGTCGTTACAGCCCGCTACAGGGATGCGCCGACAGCTCCGCCTCGCCCAAGCCCAAAATCCCCAGTCCCAGCACCCTTCCCAATTTTCTGTCAGGTTCTCAACGAAGATTATCGGTAGGCGGCAAGAATCCTTTCACGCTGGGTGGGAGTCAATCGCTTGCGATGGGGATGGTTTGCATTCCGTCAGCATTCCATGACGCACAGGCAGTCAACCAGACAAGGTTGCTGACACGAATGCACTGTTTCAGCAGGATCCGGTGCCAAGGGCAAAAGACAGAAGATGAATTAAGCTATTTCAACAGGCTGGGTGGTCAGTAGGCTCATTGCTTGGTGAACAGACGCCGAAACAAGGTGACCAGACCCTTAAGTCTAAAAGCATGACTGCGTCAACTGCATGATGATACGTCAGCGAATAAAAGGGTGGGGGTCGGAAATGCGGTCATCGCCGCCATGGAAAACTCCGAATGGCTGCCGCCGCATACATTTGCGGATAAAATTTATCGAGTCACGAGATCTCGTGATTTCCTAAATTCACCACCCCATGATAATTTTTCCAAAGTATCCCATGAATCAGCCATCAATTCGCCATTGGGGCCATGCGCGGTCCTCCTTGACAACGTCATGTCTTTCCCCTGTGACCATGGAATACCTCCAAAGAAACGCAACATCAGAGAACCAAAAAACAGCATCATGAAAACACTTAAAACCATGGCAGCATTCGGCCTGCTGGCCGGTGCAGTCACACTACATGCCACGACGTATTGGGTTGACAGCGTCAATGGCAATGACAGCAATAACGGCACGTCGGGCCCCTCGGAGGCTTGGAAATCAATGGCGACTGCCGACAGCCGGTGGGGCACGCCACAATATCCCCTTAACCCAGGAGACCATATTGAACTTGCAAACGGGAGCACCTGGTATTGGCCGGTTGAATTGACCGGCGTCCAAGGCGCCAATGGCAACAACATCCTGATTCAAAATTACAAACCTGCCGATGGCAATACCACCCAGCCGCTCATTTATGCCCAGAATTTGTATTGCGGAGTTGAATTATGGAACTGCTCCTTCATCACGGTCGAAGGCATTACAGTGAACGGATATAATACCGCCTCACACGGCGTTTATGTTTACGCCACCAATTATGTTTCTTCAGGCATTGTCATAAATGGTTTGACGGTTGAAAACACCTTCCATAGAGGCACCGGGTCTTATAGTCCGTCAACCGCCGGGGGTGACGGAGTTTATGTCCATCCAGTGAGCGCCGGCCGGGTGGATAATATCACCATCGAAAACAGCGTCTTTAAAAACGTCAATTACGGGATTGAAATTGATCCGCCGTGGGGCGGGTCCTGGTGGCCCTGGGGATTTGCAGAATCATGCAGCAATGTCCTGGTTGAAAACATTGACGTCAGCCAAAACGATGGCGGGTGGGACGGATTTTTTTGCCACAATTGCAAATATGTGACCTTTCAAAACAGCACCGTCACAGGCGCTGAGGCAAGCTGGATGCAGGATTGTGAATACTATCTGGCCCACAACATCGTCGGCGAAAACGCCAATGACCTCACCGACGGAACAGGGATTCATATAGACTATGACAATGCCTACGTCACCATAGAGGACTGCTTCTTTGCCAACAATTCCGGGGGCTTTGTGGAAATCCTTCCCGGCTGTTACAATTGTTGTTTCCGCTACAACATAAGCTTCAATGACGGCGATCGCATCCTCGGTCAGAACGGTGCCGGGCAAAACGGCAAATCACTGTGGATCGCGAGCAATTGCCGCAATATCTATATCTACAACAACATGATTTCTGTGAGCAATTTTGTTTCCAACATGTCCCTTGGCACCAACATAAACGCATTGGTTCAAAACAATGTGTTCAACTATGTCGGCGGCACCCAAGGTGATTCGCAATTTGGAAACAATCTCATTGAGGACGGTGTGGCTGACAGCGTCGTGAGTGATAATAACTGCACTCCTGACGGCAATGGAGGTTATTACGGGGTCGCCGGCCTGAGCGGACCGGCTCTTTTTTACGCTCCAGACATCAACCAATATGGGAATGCGACCGCTTCGGGACTGCAAAACGCGGGAGTTGATGTGGGACTTGTTCCCGGAGACAAGGGTGTTGCCAGTGGTGCCCCCGGTCCTTATACCGGTCTCAACAACCCCACTGAAGACGTGTGGGGTCATGCCACGGATTTGACTGCCCCAAATGTTGGAGGAGTCCAGTAAAACCAATTTAACGGCAGTCAAAATAACTGCAAAGCCTGATGTCATCACATGCCGCGAGCCGGGAAAAAACCACCCTGGCTCGCGGTTTTCTTTTCATGGTTGCGGGGCTGGCCAGCCCGAAGCCGCTGGCACGATTGTCGCCACCGTCTTGACTCCCGCCGGCGCTTCCAATCCCACTTTGGCCTTGAAGGCCGATGGGTGTCTTTGTCGTTTTGCTTTCATTTCGTTGTCTGTTTTTCTACCGCCCTCACGGGCGATTGTCCATCAGACACCAAAAAGCCTTACTTAGCCACTGGTCCGAATTTCGGCGACAAGCTCACCCCACCCGGCGTTCCTTAATTCCTCTATATTAGTATGCCGCCTTGATACGAAAAAAATGGAGGGTGAATTGGAAGACGGAAACGCGACTTGCAGGGGTCCGTTGCTACCGGAAAATGAGGTTCCATAGGGCCGCCAAGTGACAAGGTTCGTGGAAAAAAACGCCTGGTAATTGATTCCAGCCAGGCCCAGCCAGCCAATGGAAAGATTGTTGGAACCGTCCAAGCCCGTACTCAGACTGGGAGCTATGGTGGGGACCGTCAAAAAGTTTTCACCAATAATGGGATTTGTCACATCCGCCACAGCCAGAGAGGCGGGTACAAACATTCCCATTCCACCGCTCGGCGTTATCACTCCACTCCATCCGGTCGGAACTCCAACCGAATAACCACCGTTTCCGTCAGTGGTAGTGGCAAAAAGGTTCCCAAACTGGATTTGAACCCCAACCACGGGGGCGCCATTTGTATTTGTAACAATCCCGCTGATAAAGGGGTTGATCCATTCCGCAGGCCACCAGTTGGTTGTCACTTGAGCGGTGACATTTGTACCGATGATTGTCAATGGCAGCCAGACAGGCGCGCTATTTGCGAGAATGCCGTTCGTTCCGTCGTTTGTGTTAATGGTGGGGCTTTTTGAATACATTCCCAAAAGAGGGTTCCAAAATGGGGTGGATCCATTATACCAGTAATCCGATTGGTAAATGTATTGGTTCGGGTTCCATGGTGACTGCATCACAGAAGCGGATTGCCCGTTGAAAAGGTTTGTAGGACTAAAGGGTAGATTCAACGGATCGTTTACAAATAGGGAGCCTCCCTCATTCCATTGGCCAAGCGGATTTGTTCCGGAGCAAAACCAATTTTTCTCGGATGTTGGAGCCGTGGCGTCGTAAAAATTGCCGACACTTGCAATGCAGTCGAACCCTCCGGGCACAGGAAAAACAATATCCCCTTCATGGTAGGAGGGAATAATGTTCACCCAGTTTTGTGAATTCGTAGTCCACGTCGGATCCAGCTTTGTGATCCAGACCCCCCCAACAGGCGGATTAGAATTTTGGACTAGATAGCAATTCCCGGCATAAACCATCAGGTTTTCATCACCGGCTCTGCCCGTGCTGAACGGCTGCAAATTGGTATAAATAAAAGTGAACGGCCCAAAGGGAACCGAACTTGTTGCCACCGCATCCACGGTGTTTCCTGCCCCATTGCCAATGTATTCCCACTCCACATATTCACGCGTATTTGGGTTAAACACCACATGAGGACGATATTGAAATGTGGATCCAATCCCGCAAAATGGAGCCATGCAAGAAAACCCGTGGTCAATCCAATTCAGTCCATCGAAGGATTGGTACACTCTGGTGCCAATGCTCCCCCACAAATTAGGAGCAGCTTCAGCCTGGTTCACATAATCCCCATACAAGAGAAATCCGTTTCCGTTTACTCGATCATCCAAAATTCCTCCTCCGCTCGCATAGATTGGGTTTCCATTCTGGTCGTACCTCGTTACCAGAGGTATGTATCCAGTTCCGTAAAAAAACGCATTGCTGGAGACCGTGCTGCACGGCT
>DAIDJC010000046.1 GCA_027451565.1 Limisphaerales bacterium
TCAAACGGAATTTCCAAAACCAGCAGGTTGTCCAAACCCACCTGGTTGAATGGGTAGTTTTGACTTCCATAACCACCTTGACCGGCGAAATTGGACGTGCCGTATCCAGAGTAGCCGGGGGCATAGCCCAAACCGGAACCGCCGGCCCAATAATAGGCACCCTCACCCACGTAGGGATCCCCCAAATAGGGCGAGTAGGCGGTTCCCGAGTTCAACGTGCTGCGACGCAACCCGGCATAATTATAAATCGTTGCTCCAATTTTGGCGGAGATATTGTCAGAAATGTGATACTTCATGCCTCCCTGCCAGGCAAACATGAAGACATCGGCCGTGTTTTGGCCGACCAACCCGTTAATTCCCAATCCTGGATTGGCTTGGTTTGGATTCAGGTCCCCGTAAAGAAACTGGCCAAAGTTGGCAAACAAATCCGCATCCCCAACCGTATAGCGAAGCTTTTCAGACGCTCCCTCAGGATTGATGGCCTGGCTCCACAGCATGGTGGTTGTGTAAAGTGGGTTGGGAATCTTGCCCACTGTCACGTCCAGCCAATCCGCTGGCTTGAATCCCAAATAAACCTGCCCAATTTCAAATGCGTCGTTTGATTTTCCGAACGGGCCTTGATATGTGGAGGAGCTGTATGTGCCCATGGTGATGAAAGGCGACCTGGGGTTGGAGGCGGATTCCATCCTCAAACCATAATACACCCCGCTATCCATGTTGTCCAAAAAACCAAAGTGAACCGCATACCGATACCGGTCCAAATTGATTGTATTCCCAGCGGAATCCTGAGCGGTGCGGGCCTCGAAACGGGCGCGCGCATCACCATACAGTTGAAAGGATTTCGTGCCCGTCAACATTTTCCACTTGGACGCCGTCACCAAGTCATCCACATTGGTTTCGTAAAGCTGCGATTGAGACTGGAGTGTGGCCAATTGCTGCTTGAGCTGTTCCGTCTCTGTTTTAAGTTGATCCGCCGTGGCCTTGTATTGCTCCATCTGGGCTTGTTGCTGTTCCGCTTCTGCCTTGATCGCATCGGCTTCCGCCTGGCTTACATACCCTTTTTGAACAAATAAATTCAACAACAGAGCGTTGGATACGGGGGCATCGGCGCAATGAGCCTGCCCGACACCCAAGGCCATGGCCAAAAATATAATGGCCGGTCGGATGGCAGCTCCCGGGTTGATTTCTCTTCTACGCATGGCTGCCAATACTGTAAATTCAAGGCTACGAATTCATGGCTTTATTGTTACAATTGTGTGACTAATCGGCTGGATGGTTTGTAGAATGTTTAGGAAACCCCGGTCATGGCTTTTCTTGGGATAAACATCTGGGCTGTTGGGCCAAAAATGTCCACAAGACCTCTCAAGATGAAAAGAAATTGGTCTTTATGGGCTGAAGAACAATAAAACAAAGCGTTATTCTGAAGGGGAGAAATGGACTCGCAAGTTTCCCTCGCTGCATTGATCCGACTGACCCACTTTGACCCTAATCCCGTTGCAGGCAGGGTTGACACCACCATTTACCACTGTCGCACTCGGTAATAGCGCATGGTGGTGTCGGTTCGATCTGTAAAGACAAGTGCTTTGCCTGTGCCGGCGACAAGTGGTAATGATTGCCATGCGGGGTCTGAGAGAGAATTCTTAAACTGAGGTTGATAGACCCTTCCATTGCGCGTCGGGAAAGAAAAGGTGAATTGATTTGTGCCGAATGCGGCATCAATCAATGTGGTTTGCATTTTCACTGGCTGCGGTGCTGCCAATGCCAGGCTATCAACGTCTCCCGCAGCCACTTGCACCACATTGGTCAATCCTGCCGGAACATTGGTATCCCCCTCTGTATCAAAGCCCCAAGCTGCCACTGTGCCATTTTTCAAAACCGCCAGATTGTGTAGTTGTCCAGAGGCAATGGCTTCAACGTTGGTCACCCCGGGGGGAATATTCGTCTGACCATAGTTGTTAAGCCCCCATGCCACCAATGTGCCATCGCCCTTCAAAACCAGATTATGCCAGCCCCCAGCAGCAATTCTCACAACGTTGGTCAAGCCGGGCGGGATATTGGTCTCACCGTAGGTATTATCACCCCAACCAATAATCGTTCCATCGGACTTCATCGCCAAGCTATGGTAACCTCCGGCGGCAATAGCCACGACATTGGACAAACCGACAGGCACAGAAGTTTGGCCCGAGTTTACATCAGACGAGTTGGCTCCCCATGCCACCACCGTGCCATCCGACTTCAAAGCTAAAGCATGATAAAATCCACAAGCCACCGCCACGACATTGCTCAATCCGCTTGGAACATCCGTTTGACCATAAAAATCATCGCCCACGGCTTCCACGGTGCCGTTTGTCTCCAAGGCTAAAGTGAAAAAATCGCCGCAGGCAATCGCAATGCAATTGCTGCCGGGATTGAAATTGGTCTGGCCAAGGGAGTCGTCACCCCAGCCTTCCAAAGTGCCGTCCGCATTCAATGCCACACTATGCCTCCATCCGACTGCCAACTGCACGGCATTGGTTAAATTCGCGGGAATAATGGCTTGGCCAAAGTCATTAACGGAAGCGGAGTTGATCGTCGTTCCCGCCCCCCATGCATACGCCTTGAACCCGGCATGAACCTGCAGGCAAAACCCCGGAAAAATCAGGCAGAAAATGTCAAGGAAAATTAAAGATTCGGAAAACCGATGCAGACTCCTCAAGTGGCGAATCATATGAGGAAGCATCCTAAGAAAGCACAATTAAATAGTCAATGCGCCTGCCCAACTTGCATTGTTACACATGTGTTACGTTCATTGCCAATGCAGGCATTTCCACGCCTGAAATGCATTTCACGGTTTTATGGCCCCGCTGCGCTGGTGCTGGAATTGATGCTGCTTGGAGCCAGTCTGGAAATTCGGAAAGATGTTTTTTCGTGCCCAAGCCGGTCTGGCCAGGCGCGACGAGGGAGCATACCCAACGCGGGTCTGCGACCGAGGAGCAACAACGCCAGACCGGTTTGGACGCGAGAACCCTACGGGTGGCGGCGCTTTTGCACTTGGGCTTAGTTGTCGCCGCCGTTACAGCCCGCTACGGGGATGCGCCGACGGCTCCGCCTCGTTCAAGGCCTGAATCCCCAGTCGCAGCACCTTTCCCACTTTTCCAACAGGCTCGTAAACATGTTTGACTCCCAAGAGGCAGGGATGTTTGACACAGGTTAATTAAAGGAATTAAAACCTCGTGTCCTGGCCGATGGAAAGAGCAAAAGCAGCCGTTTGGTTACAAAAATGTTCGCTAAAGTTACTTTTTTGCGTCGAAATGCTTTTATTTTTTAATAATCGGGCCAGTGTGGTTGTAACATCCAGCAAGTCAGCATGATGCATGGTTGTCGGCGTGGTCATAATATAGAGATGCCATGTCCTAAAACAAGAAGCGTTCAATCATTGGCCCTGTTAATGTGACCCCGATAAACCGTTTATCGAACGATGAATGGTTGAAACAAAAGAAAAACATCAACACAAATAATAAAAACCTCAAAACACTTAGTATGAAAATAAGCAATAAAGTAGCAGTCGCTTTGCTTGCCTTGGGCGTGGTGGCTCAAGCAAGCGCGGATCCGATCGTTTACCTCACTGGTTCAACCGCATTTCGCGGCACAGCCATGTCCGCCCTTCTGAGCAACGCTGGAACCAATTCCGGCGGTGTTTTTGACCCGGGAACCATCACCTCGGTGACCTACGGAAACTCCAACCCGGCAGGCGCGAACTACGGCGTTTTCCATGGCACGATCAACGGACAGGCCGTTTATATTGACGTGGTGTGGAGCGGTTCTGAAGCCGGCATTGCCTCGGCCGCCAACACGGCCCTTGTGAACACAGACCGCAGTGGAAACCCAATCCCGCTTGCTGGATCGCCCGCGACCTGGCTCAACGTAACCAATGTGGTGTTGCAGGCTGGCAACAACACGATTGCAAACAATCCTCCCGCCAATCTTTTGGAATCCAGCAGCCATGGGGCTGACTTGGCCCAGGCTGACACGTCCCAAGCGGTTTCCTGGACTCCTTACGTGGCCGGCACGCAGACTGCCTTGAAGGATTTTGGCGTTGAAGGCGTCATTACCTTTGCTATTAGTCGCAACAATCAAGAAGGAAATACCGGTTCAGGCATTCCCTCCGGCGCTTCCAATGAATGGATCCATTGCTCGAACATCACCCTTCCACAACTGCAAACATTGCTGGCTAATGGTGAAGTGCCCGCCGGCTTCATCAGTGGAAACACCAATGACAATGACTTCACCGTGTATTGCGTGGGTCGCAACTTGGGGTCTGGAACACGTATGAACACCTTGGGCGGCAGCCATTACGGCACTCATAATCCTGTGCAGCAATATTCCATCGGCTATGGTATTGAAGAACCCACCCATTTGAATTCGCTCATCCTCACCAACGAAGGAAACAACGGTTATGAAAGCGGCGGCGACGTGGCCAAGGCCCTCGGCATTGTCACCCCAGAAGGAAGCTGCCAGCAAGCCGACCCCTATAACGGCGGCATTGGCTGGTTTGCCATGGGCTATATCAGCCCCTCCGACGCCTTGAACACCGGTAACTTTGGTGGCGCGCCCACAAATGTCTGGGTCACCGTGGACGGCGTCCCCTCCAACAACCAGACAATCGAAAATGGAACCTGGTGGCTGTGGGGTCGTGAGCATTTGCTTGGCAAGGAAAACATCAGCGGAACTGCACTTTTCGTGGGCAATACCCTGTTCTCCTCCTTCACCAAATACCTTTCCGTGCAAGGCATGGGCGTTGCTCCTGGCGGTCATGACCCGGCCATTCAGCTTGGCCTCATGAACGTCCACAAGAACAGCGATACCGAGTTCCCGCAACCCGGCCAGTAATCAACAGGCGGTTCAAGGCCACCGCATCAAAAGGGTAGTGAGTTAAAATTAAATAATATGAAAAAATTGATTACAATGATAACACTGGCTGGAGGAGCCATCCTGGCTTCGCCATCCGTATTCGCCCAGTTTGCCTTTGTCTCCAACGACCTGTATTTTGGTTTCCAAAACCAGGCTGGATCAGGCTCTGCAGATTACATCATCAACCTGGGACCTGCCTCCGGTATTATAGGCGGCAGTGCTGTGGTTGATTTAAGTTCAGACTTCAGTCTCACTGATTTTACATCAGCAGCGCTGCAAGGCACCGCCCCTGACGTTTTGGGCGGCGTGGTAGCCGGAAGCAACGCCTTCACGGCACCCGATTTCTACGCCACGCAATTGCGCGTGGGTGGAGGCGGCGCGCCATCCGTGCCAGGCTCGGCCTCGCCGACGGACGTTTACAAGGGTGACATCTTGAACCTGTATGATGCTGCTGCCGGAATGACAACCCTGCCTACGGCTGGAAACGGACTTCTGGATACCTCAAAAGGTTGGGAAACCTACGTCGAACCCGATACCACTGGGAACAGTGTCGAGGTCGCCGGGGTTAATCCCGACAACGCGGCCGCCACGGGCAAAGTGCTTTATGAGGACCTCTGGTATGTCAGCAACGACTCGACCAAAGTCAAGATACCGTGGACCTACGAAGGTTACTTCACCTTGGACCTCTCGGGCAGCATTGCGAAGCTGACGTTCTCACCGGTCGGCGCCCCCGCCGCGCTGGCACCAATACAAACCGTGTCCATCGGCTACAGCGCAGGCACGGTGACCGTGGTGAGCAGTGGCGCGGTTGCTCCGCACTCCTACCAGTTGCAATACACCACCAGTTTAAGCTCTCCGAACTGGATCAACGTGGGGTCTCCCCAAGTTGGTGCTGTTCAGGTTGCTGCCTCGGCCATGGTGACCAACCTGGACACCACTGCAACAGGCGGACAGCGGTTCTACCGGGTCGTTGGAAACTAAGGTTTCAACCCGGATTGGATTCACGCGGGGCGGGCAGGAAACTGCCCGCCCCGTTTTTCATCCAAATCACAAGGCAATCAAATCGTCCACTCCTTCCAACTTGTTTTCCCCTTGAGACTGGGTTTGGTAAACAGCATGACCAGATGCGCCCCCTCCTGGAATCTCCATCGCGGAGGTCCGACTTTCAGGCCATGCTCAAAAAACATCCTGCCCCAATGATGATGGTCTCAATGATGAGTGCTGTTGCGGGGGCAAAAACCGGGCTGAAAGACTGTTTGAAAATTCTGAAATGTGCTGCGGCGAGGAATTCGGGCTGCGGCCAAGGCGGCACATCATGAGCAGCCCTTGTGATAATTTCCAGAAACAGGGTTGTTTTAATTGAAATGCTCTGCGCTCTTTGGAGCATTGGTTTTGGAGAAAAATTCGTCTGCAAGCTTTTCAGCCAGGGCTTTTTGCTCGTTATTGATGGCGCTGCGCTGGTCAAATTCCCAAACCCCATGCCGACCCAGCGGATTTCCATTCCTGGCGCTAATCAAGTACCATTTATAGGCTTGAATTTTGTCCAACTCAACCCCGGTGCCACATTCATACATCTGCCCCAGGTTGGCTTGCGCCAGTGAATCTCCCATGTCGGCAGCCTTTTGAAACCATTTGCAAGCTTCGGTCCAATCCTGATGCACGCCCCAGCCGTACTCGCACAAAAAGGCCAGATTATTCATTGCGCCTGCGGAACCATTATCCGCCGCCTTGCGAAGCCATTTTGCTGATTCAATATAATTCACGCCATTTGTTTCGCCAGGGTTGGGGCCATAAAAATAAAAGCGCCCCAGGGCGTATTGTGCAAGAACCTGGCCCTGATCCGCAGATTTGTGCCACCATTTGAGCGCCTCCTCCAAGTTGGTGGACACTCCCTTGCCATAGGCATAAGCGCAACCCAGACAATATTCCGCCAGGGCCTCTTTCTGGTCTGCGGCTTTGCGATACCACCCGACAGCCGTCTGATAATCCTGGGGCACCCCCAATCCGTTGGCGTAATGAGAACCCAGCGCAGTCTGGGCTTTGGCATAGCCTTGTTCGGCTGATTCCAGCAGATGTTGGACTGCCTTGGCTGGGTTTTTCGGAACACCACTTCCGGTGTCGAATTTAATTCCCAGATCATATTCCTGCTTTGAATTCTCCCCGGACGCAGGCACTGGGACGGCACTGGAAATGGAACCGCTGGTCTGGGCGGACGTTGCCATGGTGGCTGAAGACAACATGGACACCAACACAATGGCCGGCGAAAAAAGCAAATCAAACCTGGATTTCATGAATGAGTGGCAAAAGGTTTATTTAAGCTATTCATGGTGTTGAATTTCACTCAAGGCCTTTGATGGTAACATGCCCGGCCATTCCTGGTGCAGGACCCCAGTCTTATAAAATAGACCCACATCATCGGGGAACTGCGGCAGACAGGATGACTGTAACCCGGCTTACCCTTCGTAATGCCGGTTTTTTCTTCTTTTTGGTGTCGTCAAAATTCGAACCCAAGTTGCCAGCAACCTGTTGTTGAGCCTGGCTGGTGGTTTGCTGTGCGGCGCTGGAACTGGTGGCCGTGGCCGTGGCTGTGTTGCCCAAAGTGGAAGTGGTTGCACCGCCGTTGACGGACACATTCTGGCCGAGCACAGTTGCACCGCTGCCAACCCCGCTGGCGTTGACGCCCTCGGCGCCGACGATGGTGATGCCACCGCTGGATCCCTGGGATGAGACGTTGGCGGACCCGCCAGACAAAACGGTCAGGGAACCGACACTCTGGCTCGTCACATTGGCATTCTGCGAGGAGATCAAAAGGCCGCTCACTTTGCCTGTGGCCTTTACATTCACCGTGCCACCAATCACTCCGGAGTTGCCCAACTCAATGTTGCCGACATCGCTGCCAGAGTAACCCGCAGAGCCAGCCACAAGGTTGATGGTCGGGCCTGGAAGCAGCGGTCCACTCAAGGATTCCTGAAGGATGCCGCCCACATTGGCGTAAATGTTTCCTTCAGGAGTGGACACATAAATATTGCCCGGCAATGTGGCTGCGCCGGGTATCAAGACCCCGCTGAGTGGCGCCAGCGTGTCCGCCACAATGCCGTTGGCGTAAACATACTCCACAGGCTCATACGGAAAGGCGAACGTGGATGAAAAAGAATTCACGGGAATGGTTGTCGTTCCCCCGCTTCCGGCATTCACATCCCCCGTGGTTGAGGTGACATAGACGTTGCCGCCATCCAATGTGGCAATACGGGAACTGTCTATGTTGATGGTCCCCAAGGAGGTTACGGCCACGTTGCCACCACCGGAGGTGTAGATGCCCAGGCCAATCTGTCCGTTGTTGGCCATGATGGAAGATTGAAACGGCAAAAGGCTCTGTGAACCCAAATCCATTGTGCCACCGGTGCTTGTGACGGTTACGTCACCTCCGGCAAAGGAGGCAATTGTCGAACTGGGCATGCTCAGGCTTGAGGTGGTCGTCGTTACCCCATTCACCGTGGCCGTCTGGTCTTGAGCCACCGTTACGGTACTGCTTGCCCCGGGGGATGTCATGTAGGGTGCGAGGAAAGAATAATCCCGGTTCAAAACGTAACCGCTGCCCACGGATAGAATGCCGGCGGAATTGCCAAGCGAGATGGAATTGGCAGTGACATTAAAGGCACCCACGCCGCCCACCACATAGGCTCCATCATTGGCACCCAACGTCGCAGCGGACTGGCTGACTGTATTCAAATAGGAAATCTGAGCAGCGTTGGCGCTGTTCGCTGGCACCCAGGGAATGGTCACGGTAATGAAGTGGCCGGAGCTGTCCAACTGGGGATATCCATTTGGCCCGTATTCCACCAGGGTTAGCGTTGGCGACGACAAGGCGGCGTACAATTGGGATGGCAAGGGGCCAACTGCGGTCAATGTCCTTGTGGTGGGATCATAGGCCAGACTTCCGCCAACATTCAGGCCGGGATATGCGGCGGCATTGAGGATATAAGAACCGAGCAGGGAGAGCGGGACGCTGGATAATGAAAAGGTGGGAAACAGGGCAGGATTGACAGCCAATCCCAAAGTGGTGCTCAAATCATTGATCAATCCCGGCGGCAATGTTCCAAAACCCAAGGTGGGAAAATCCTGCGCGAGCGTGATTGAGTTGAATGAGCCTGCATTGTAGATCTGGCCGCCGACCGTGATGGAGGTGATGTCGCTGGCATTCAAGTTCTCCCCGAAAAAGGTGTTCCCGATCATGTTGCCGGCCACGTTGATCTGGGTGGCTTTGTCGGTTTGCAGTGTGACGTTATCCATGCTGGCGGCGACCGGCGTGCCATTGACGTTTTGGCTGCCTGCAAGGTTGATTGTGGCGGGGGTGGCATTGCCCAATTCCGCCGGCACGCTGGCGTGATCTGTTTCGCTGAACGGCTGGGGTCCCGTATTGGCGATAAACCACTGCCGGTAGCCGCTATCGGACATCAGCAAGGTGGCTGAACTTCCGTCCGCATTGCCGCTGGCCAACCAGCCGCCATCCGTGGTGTTGATGGAGAGATTTCCATCGGGCGAAGGGAACAGGGTGATGTCGTAGCTAAACAAGGACACACTGTTGCCGAAACCATCCAAGGCAGTGGGCGTCTCCAAAACAACGCCTCCTGAACCTGCATTGATGTTCAGGGTGGGTGGCAGGAGCATGGGAACCGCGCCATCAGGCCGGGGAAGACCCAGACCGGTCAGGTAAACCGCGTTCCCGGCGTCCAAAGTGACGGATGCCTGCGGGCTGTAATCAAAAAGATGGTTTCCGGCGGATGGGGTGGATCTCCCGGGCGTCGTTGTGTTGTTGAAAACCCCATTTGGGTTTCTGACCTCTTGGAGGTAAATACTTCCTCCCGCGTTTAACGTCCAACTACCGTTTACAAGGCTCAGTGCAACGTCATTCTCCAAAGCGGAGGGGTTATTCACGGAAGGTCCAATTCCAATGTTTTGGTTCGCAGTAATCGTTCCATTTCCGTTGGCCTCAATAAAGTTTCCATAGACACTGCCTTTGGCGGTTATGGACACCTGCCCAGCTTCCGGTCCAAATGCGCCGATGCCCGGATCTCCCACTGCAACGGTCGTTGTGGGAAAACTATTCACATCCGCCCCAGAGTTGATCGTTATATTCCCGCCTGCTGCGGTGGCAATGCCTCCTATATTGGAAGCGCTGAAATTAACCGTTTGATGGAGTGCGATGCCTGCCAGTTGGAACGGCGTGTAATAGGGTAATGAGGCGGTTCCGTTTCCTGTGGCAAGATAATTATACCCGTTGGGGTTGGACCCAGAATTGACGCTTCCATTGACCGTGGTCACGAAAATGTTTCCTCCGCCAATGGTCCGAATGGCGCCGGCCCCAACCGTTACCGAATTTACAGCATTTAAGGTGATATCCTGGTTGTAAGTCTGCAAATAACCCGAGCCGTTCAAGAGGATCGAACCCCCCGCAGACAGGTTAACAGCCCAATTGTTATTACCACCCGCATTTGCGGCGCCATTGATGCCGGCGCCGTTGTCCACCGTGATGTTATTGCCAGCATTCAATGTCAGATTGGCCGGGGAACTTTGACTGGACAGATTCCACAAAGTGCTGATTTCTATGTTGTTGTTTGCCTGCAAATTTATTTGTGACAAGGTCTTGGAAAAGGAATTCACGTTCAGGGTCAACAAGCTGGAGGTGTCGGAGGAATTAACCGTGCCCGAAGAATACTCGGAAGAGGTTCCATTGCCGCCGAAACCGACCAATTGGATGTTCTGGGGATCGAGGGTGAATATGCCGTCAATGTACCCGGAAGCAGCCTGCCCGTTGATGAGAGTATTCAACGAATTAACCTGTGGCGCGGAAATATCCACCTGGCCTCCGTTTCCTCCCTGCGCGCCACCTGAGATAACAACACTTGATCCCGCCTGATCTGAAAAGGCGCCCGAGGATTCAATTGTCACCGCACCCCCTGAACTTACTCCTGAGCTGTCACCTTTGGCAGAAATGGTCGAGTTCGCTCCAAGGGTCATGCTGTCACTGGCAACCAATTGAATGGTTCCATTGACATTTTTGACGGAATTCGCCTGGACAAATCCATTTTGGTTTAAAAATTCCGCCTGGGCCACAATGCTTCCGGCGTCAGCAATCAGGTTTCCCTCATTGTCCACCGATCCTTTGGGTAGCGTCACTTCGGCGCTCAAGCCCCGTCCGTCCGGGCTCATGGAAACCAAAACTTTTTGTCCTGCGTAGAGACCGATTTTCCCATCAGGCGCCGAGATGGTGCCATTATTTTCAATGTCGCTGGCTATCAGGTAAACCGAACCGCCATCAACCATGTTTATGCGCCCGTAATTAATGACTTTGGCGGTGGGGGGCGGGGCATCAAACGACCACGGGCCGCCACCCGAAAGGTCCAGTCCTGGCGTGGGCGCAGTGGTCATGACCAAGCCGTGCGCGTTGATCACCGCGGATCCGCCCACCGTGAAGCCATTCGGATTTTGCAAAATCACATACCCATTGGCATTGAGCATTCCATTGATGGTGGAAGCGCTTGGGGCGTTGGCGTTATTGATATAATTCCATGTGACAGAACTGGACGAGGGCTGGTTAAAAATAGTGGTCTCACCCGCGCCAATATTAAAGTTTTGCCAATTGATGAATGCGCTGGAAGAGGTCTGATTGATGACCAGGTGCGACCCTGAGGAACTGATGCTGGCGGATCCAAGGGTGACCACCCCTCCAGTGGGGTTTGCATGGGCGGAAATCAGCGAACTCAGACTCCCCAGAACGAGGAAAGCCTTCAAATACCCTTCAATCTGGGTGATGTTTTTATTATCTCTCATGCAAAGCCCATGGATGGTTCCCTGCAAGCGATACAAACATACGCCTATTTGAACCTGAAACAAAGCCTGTTAATGTTACAATCATCGGAGGGAACGGTTAAAATTGTGCCTTCAGCCCAAAGTTGAAATAGGGTTGGTCCCGGGGCGTAAATGCAGTGCTGATCAAGGGAACAGAAAACAGAAACCGCGATTCCCAGTGGGAACCAACCGCCGCAGTAAATCCAAAACCTGTACCCCAAAGCTCGGTGCTGCCAGCCTCACCGTGGGGATCCAGCAAGTAAGCATCTGCCAGGTCCATGTAAATCACTCCCCGCAGCGTCAAAGGCGTGTCTCCACCAACCAGGCCAACTGTGTGAGTCGGAGTCATTTGATCCAATGACACATGCCAGCCCGTATCTCCAAACACTTCGCCTTCATGATAGCCCCGAACGCTATTTTCGCCCCCAATGCCAAACTGTTCGTTGCTGATCAGAGGTTCGCTGGACCACTGTCCATCAGCACGGATCCGTTCCGGCCAGTTGGTGAAAAACATAAAATCCTGTGAAAAGCTGGGCCGGAGAACAACCCAATGGCCGGTGGATTCGGATGATCCGGTGATGCTTTGCAGGCTGTTCAAACCGTGCAGGTTTGCCGGCGCATTGGTGCTCTGGCTCGTATAAAGGGTGGAGCTGGAATACCAGAGGTTGGCGCTCAACGCCAGCCCAAAGGTCGCAGCCCCCATAAAATTGTTCATGCTTCCGTTGAAATTGAGGGCTAGAGGCAGATAAGCCACCCGCTGTGCCGAAATCGGCGTTTGAATGATGTCCTGACTTGTTCGCTCGATGAGGTTGCCGTTGGGACCTCTCACAAATTCATTGAAAGTGAAAAAATTGGTGATGAAATTTTGCTGCTGGTAGGTCTTGAAATCCAAACCACCCGAGACGGTGGAATTGAAACTGTTCACTTGAGGCAGGGGTTTGCTGATCAGGAACCCAATGTCTTGGTTGACCGTCAATCCCTGCTGGACTTTCTGTCTCGTTATTTGGCGGACATCAGGAACATCAAGCAGGTCCTGATTGGTGAGGGTTTCAATGCCTGTGTCAATGGAGGAGCGGCTGGCAAACAGGTTCAATTCAGCCAGTCCAGAAGGGGGAGGCAGGCGGAATTGCCGGGTGGCCTCATTGTATCCGAAGTTTCCAGGCTCACTCTCGACAATGTCATCCAGGGATTCCGGTGAACCAAGTGGAATCCGGTAATAACCGCTGTAGGTGGCCACAAGAGGGGTATCATAAAAATCCCATTGATTCCCCCTCTTAAAGCCTTCCGGGGTAAAACTATACTGAATCCCCAAGGATTGCTCCAATTGCCACAGATTGTTTGCTACGGCAGACGAGTTGACCCGCAGGTCAGGCGTGCCCGGTGTGTTCATGTTGTTGAGCTCCACCATGCCATGAACCGGCAATTGATCCTTGACTCTGAGCATGAGGGCAGTCGTGCCTGGGTCCGGTCCGGGGCTCAGGAGCGGGTAAATTTGGCGGTCCTGGTTTGCATTCGCGCGGTTCAACTCGGCTTGAAACTCAGGCTCGTTCAAAACCATGTTGGTATGCAATCCAGGCATGGCTGCCAGAACGTTCTTGTCGCTGAAATAACGGTTACCAATGACCTTGATCGCCTTGACCTGGCTCTCCACAACTTCGATTTTGATCGTGGCATTGGAAATAGTCTGCTGCGGCAACCTTGCCCGAACAGTCACATAACCCCGGTCATGGTAAGCTTGTTGAATGCACGCAACTGCGCCTTCAACACCCTCAAATGTGACATTCGTACCATAAGCCCCGTCCGCATTCGTCAGGGCCTCCGCCAGGATTTGGGGGGGAAGAATCGTGTTGCCCACCACCAGGTATCTTTTCACCGCAAATGTGGATCCAGGCTTCGTCGGAGGTTTTTGAATTTCCGTGGATCGGAGCCGCGCTATTTCCCACCGATTGGTGGATATGTCTGGAATGGTGTTTCCAAATCGCAAATAGCATTGGCCTGAAACCACAATTTGCGGAATAACCGTTTGGAATACGTTTAAGGTGACTATTCCATTCGTGATATTTTCCCTTGCCAAGGCCACACTCATGAATGGATATCCCAGCTTGCAATACTCATAATGCAGGTCTGAGGCGGCTTTCACCAATTGATTCTCTGTGATGTCCGGGCCGGTGTATTTCGCCAGCAGACTTTTAACCAGGTTGGTCGAGATCATTGGGCTGCCTTCAACCCGGAAACCAAGCACTTTGAAGTGGGCCGCACTCTGGTTCTCTTCGATGGAGAAAGTGACGTCGGCCGCGCTATACGAGGAGTTTCCAGCCCCTATCTCCGCTGCCGCCAGCTTTTTCCCCGCCGTATAAAAAATGCCGACCAAAACAAGCAGGATGGAAAAAAAACGCAAAATTCGCTCCGAGGATAAAAAGCATCGGCTCCGCGAGCCTGACTCTTCACCATCTAAAGCGGCGCTCCCGGTCTCATGCCTCCCACCAGCATTATTCCGGTCAAAGGGATTGTTCAAATTCATTCAGTGGCAACGTGGAATTCAGCGGCCTGCGCATGGGCGCCTTGCAGCTAAGTCAAGCTTGCTAATTCATTTTAAAAATGACCCAAAAGACTCCAATTCAATGTGTTGTATCAGGTTTTCAATGCATTTCGATTCATTGGCCCCAAAGCTAAATCTTTTCCATGATTTCCCGTGCGGTTTGCTCCCTTCCTCGCAAAAAGCGCATGCCGGAAGTTTTGCCTACCAGACCTTCCAAAACCCTCAAGACTCTCTCCGAAAAATGGAACGGAGAGGAGTGGTCATTGAGAGTCCAATCGCCACCCAAAGTCAGCGATTTTTATTACATTTGTCTGTCGTTTTGGTGACAATCCGGTGACAAAAAGTTGTGATGCAGCTAGAATTCACCTTGTGATTAACCAAACCAGGATGAGTCGGTTACCCCAGTTCCGGGTTTGCCAAAGCGATGGAGGTCTCAACCGCCGGGATAACGCGGCGCCGTGGTTTTACCTGCGTGGTTCCTTCTGAACAACAGAAGGGGGGCGCATCTCAGTTTTTAGGCTGGTGAAATTTGGGTGGAAGGAGAGCGAAGGGGCGGCTTTGGGTTTGTGTTTGACC
>DAIDJC010000047.1 GCA_027451565.1 Limisphaerales bacterium
TTCAACTGCCCCAACACCAGCCCGTTGCTCTCGGCCCAGGCGCTGACAATGTATTGGACGCTCTGGTCCTTGCCCAACGCCCGGCGCAACGCCTTGCCGTCCAGCGCCACAATCTCCTGGGGCACAGCTTGGCGGACACTTTGGGTCCAGCGCAGGAAACAGTCCAGAAAGGCCTTGGGGTCCAAGGCGGCAAACACGCGGTTGAAAGTGTCGTGGGAAGGAATGCCGTTGCGCAGTCCCAGGAAAGTCTTGAACCAGTCCTGCTTGGCGCGGCCAAAATCCGCCATGTCATTAAAGGTCTCGCCGGCACAGAGGAGGGTGCAGATGGCGATGACCAGAATATCAATCAAATCATGGTCTTTGGTGCGATTAAGCCGGGGATCGGCCAAGCCGCGGAAGTGGGCGACGAGACTTTGCGGGGCGACAGAATTGGCAGTTGCCTTCATATGTATAGTAATCTATACATTACGGCATGAAAAGCCAGCCAGAAGCGCTCTTAAAAGAAATCGCGAGCCTCCAGCAGATGGAGCGGGGCAAGCTGTGCCGGATGCGACGGGGACCCAAAGGGGATTATTACAACCACCAGACGTGGGAAAAGGGCAGGAACGTGGTTCGCTATGTGCCCCGGGATCAGGTGGCCAGCCTTAAACACGCCATCGCTGGCTACCAAAAATTCCTCCGGCTCACCCGGGTCTACGCCGATGAAATCATCCGCCGCTCCCGCCAAGACCGCAAAAACCACCCAAAAGCCAATGTTCCTTGAAATTTAGATGCGTCTGCCCTGTCAAAAATATATTGCCAAAGTGCGGGAATTCGGGGCATCGTTGAAGCTGACGGGGGAAACTGGCTGTTTTGGGTATAAAAGGAAAACTTCAATCATGAGCAATGCCATCAACTTATCTGGGACTGCGAAAGCCCTTCCTGCGCATTTGATCGCGCATATCAATGTCAAGCTGGCCCACATCGGATGCCAGCCAGTGCCGTTGAAAGGAGACGCGGAATTTGCGGAGATCGCCGCCACCATGGCCGGTCAATCCAGGGAAAAAGACCGGTTACTGGGACACTACCTTTGCCCGGTGGACCAGCGAATCCAAACGTTTTTATACGATTATTTGCAGGAAGTGCCGGTGGCCAAGCTGCCGTCGCGCACCTTTACCTTGGATCGGCCCGGGCTGGCCCGTGTGCTCTCCTTGCCGCTGGACCAGGACCAGTTCAGCTCCAGCATTCTGAATTCCTACCGGGTGGTAAATGGCGTTTTGCACAATCCGCGCAGTGACCGGCGCACCACACAGGGGATTTTTCACGTGACGGAGGGAGGATTACCCATTCCCGACGACAAGCTGGGGGTGCCCAAATTGACCTTTTCACGTCTGCTGGCACAAGCCCTGAACCCGCCACGGGAACTGATGATGCTGCCCTTTACCGCCACCCAGCCGCGCCCGGCGGAATGCCTGGTTTCCCTCCTCTTGCGGCCGTTGGTCTGCCCGGCAGTGCCAGGATTGGCCTCGGAAAAAACCATGGAAGTTCGGTTTTTTGTTCCAGGAAACCTGGTGAGCAATCTCGATTTTGTGGAAAGCATTTTTGGAAATGGCGGTGATCCGCTTCTTCCTGAAAATGATTCGGCCCTGGATGCGGAACACTGGTCCGGGCACACCGGGTGCGTGATCCTGGCGCCGCACCTCACCACAATCACTAAAAAAGCCGCCGGCTTGCCACCGTGGCAGGATGCCACGGAGCGCCAACGCAGGGATGGGATGTGCTGGAAGGATGAAGCGGAACTCTACAACCATGGGAATGCCTTCAAACTCACCTGCCGGGATGAATCCGGGGTCATTGTCACCTTGATTGCAGACAACTATTACGGATATTGCAAAAAGGAGGTCAAAACCCAGATTTCCTATGCGGCAAACCTGCTGGGCAATGCGGAGGAGGAGCACGCCGGCGGAGCCTTGGTTTTTCCAAGCTACGATCTTGGAGAAGAGTTCAGCGGGGATGCGCACGTGCGGCGGCTGGGGCACAGTTTTGAAGAGGTCCAAAAATTATATTCAAGCCTGATGGAGATGAAGCCTGAGGGCTACGGGGTGGACCGGCTTCACCCGGAAGTGCTTTACGTGCCGCACGACGCTCATTTTGATCTCAAGCGCCAGAAGGTTTCATGGTCCAATGGGAATGGAGAGCAAAGCATCCGGCTCAGCCCGGATAAAACCTACGTGCGTCCTTCCGGCTACAAGGTGCGCATGGAAAAACCACCCGGGGCCAACCGTGCCTGGAGGCTGGTGGGAACGGCGGCAGAAGGGCTGGTTTGCCACAAACCTTGCACCGTTTCCGGGGGAGGGAAGTCCGAGATTTCCAAACCCATCACGGATGCAGTCCTGACCGGCCCGGTGTTTGTGGCGGATTTAAAGAAAGACATGGACCAGGTCTCGGAGTTGATAGGTCGTGATTACAGCAGGCGTTTTCTGGATGCAGGGCGCGAGGATCATCGGGAGGTGCTCTCGCCAGAGCGTTCACTCGGCTCCGTCATCAAGCTCTTGATGCAGGATGAACACGAATTCACACCGGAATACAATGCCTGGGTTGAGCTCATTCCCCAGTACATCAAGGAGCTTGTGTTTGTGGTCAAACGCTACTACAAACCTGAATGGGGCGCGGACTGGCGGAGGCATTTCAGCGTGGACATCATCAACGGCAAGCCTGGGAATGAACTAAAGTGCGACAACCGGGTGCTTGTCACCACGCGCCTGAGGGTGGGTTTTGACAAGGATGGCTCCTGGCGGACCTTCGGACTGCGAAAGGATTTTCATCCAGCCGTGAAAGTGCAATTGGAAGATGACATCACCGCCTCCACCTTGGTGCCAGCCAGCAGGTTGGAGCACCTTTCCGGCTTGGAGCGCGGGGTCACCCTGAAGATTATTCAAAACTGCGAACAGCGCCTGTTCCAGCGCCCGGACGATGCCATTCACCGTGGATATGACAAGCAGACGGAACACGATTTCGCGCGTCTCGACAATTTTTTCTCCAATTACGAACCACTTCGCCGCAAGGACGCCCTTGAAATGCTGGAAGATGCAGTCCATTTTAATGAGTTCACGGAGCCAATGCGGGATTTGATCCGTGAATTTGGGAAATGCGATAAACCAGATTATCTGGTCTCCACGGACCATCCCCGGCTGGTCGAGGGCAAGCCAAGCAAGAATCCACGTTATTTGCAAAAGCGCCCGGACCTGATGCGGCCCGTGGAAACGTATGTGGCGGAAGCAGGGGCGCGGCTCAGGCGGCGCATGCCGGCCAATTCCCCGGTGCATACGCCGGTGAACATGGTGCTGCCCGGGCGCCGTAATAATCCACCTGATGGATCCATCCGGTCGCTCGCCTGCTACAACCCCATCCATTACATGGAGCTTCCGGAGCTTTTCATGGAGTTCATCTGCAGCATGACCGGCAAATCTCCTTCCACCACGGGGGCAGGATCCGAGGGTGCCCTCACCAAGGGACCCTTCAACGCGTTACCACCCATCATGGACCTGAATAACGCGCTGGTATCATTCATCCTCACGGGGCATTCCGGTTTTGTGACCGCAGCCGGATATGTGGGTCCCAAGGTGCGCGTGGATCATGACATCAGCCTGGTGGTGCCGGAGGTGTTTTGCCGAATGCAGCCGGAGGAGCGGGAGCCGCGCTTTTTGATGGATCATTTTTACCTCGAAAAGATGAAGGATTTCACTCACCAAGGCCGGGTGGTCAAGGCAAGCCGGCTGGGATACAGGATCAACCTCCGGTTTGTGCATGCCTTCTTTGGACGCATGTTCAACCACCCGCACGAGGTGTTCACTGCGGAAATGTTGAAGCCGGAATTGCAGGATCCCGATATTTTTGCCGACGGCATGGACAATATCATTGCAACCCAAAAGCGCGTGGCAGAAATGTATTTTAAGGATGGGAGCATCCGGCAGGCCTGCCCGCCGCTGAATGCCCTGCTCCATCTCATGGTGCAGGATGAATGGGAGGGGAAGACAATGGAATCTCCTGAATTCAGGAAAATGTTTTCCCTGGCGGATCTTCAAGCCAGCGAGTGGTATGCGAAGCGTCTGGCGGCAAAACAGAAGGTGGACCAGGCATTATGGCGGCGGCATGTGGAATACCTGAACCAATTTTTGCGAAAGCCCAGTCATGAAGACGTGGCGGATGCCTTGAAGATAGGAGAGAGGCTGACACACGCCAGGAAGATGCTGGAGCGGGTGGAATCGCCTGAATATCTCCAGAGCCTTCAAGGGACCCTTGGGGCGGAGCCGGTGCAGAATTATCTCTAAATCCAAATGCCAGACTTGGGTAGTCTGGAGAATGATCAAAGGTGGGCGCGGATCCAGAGCAGGGATTGGCGCAGCCAGCCGAAGCGGATGTCACCCCTGAGAAAGAAGAAATAAACCAGCCAAAGTGCGCCAAAAATAGCCGCCCATTCCCAGCAAATGGTTTTCTTTTTGGGCACTTTGAACAGGAGCCAGGAGGCAAGAATGTTCGCCATGGCTGCAGAAGCCAGACCCCACTCCATGACCAAATGTGTGGCGGAAGCTGAGGACAACTGAAGATTCCCCACCTGGTCACGGGTAGCCGCAGGCAACCCCACAAGGAGCAGGACAAGGATGGAGGTGTTGACAGTGATGACGAAAGCGCGCTGCATGGCTCGTCAATTGATGGTGCTGGACACCTCGTACCGGAACATTCGCTTTTTCATCCAGCGAACTGCCAGCAAATCATAAAAGGATGCAAAAAGCCTGTTCCATACCCCGTAGTGGCTTTGACCGGCAAACCGGGGGTTGTTACTGACTTCAATTTCCGTGACCGTGTGGCCCTCGATTTTGAAAAGGGTGGGAAGAAAGCGGTGCATGCCCTTGAAGAATTTGAGATTGGCAATGCACTCGCGTTTAAAGGCGCGGTAGGTGCAGCCAGCATCGGAGATTTGCTCGCCTGAAAGTTTGTTTCGCACCGCATTGGCAATGCGGGAAGAGAGCACCCTCAGGAAATGGTCGCCCTGACCCCGCACCTTTACCCGCGTGCCGCACACACAGTCATAATTTTGCAGTGCAGCAAGAAACTTGGGAAGATCACGAGGGTCGTTTTGCAGGTCAGCATCCAAGGTGCAGAGGAAACGTCCGCGGGCTGCCTTCAGACCGGCGAAACTGGCCGCACTTTCTCCGCAGTTGAAGGCAAAACGCTGGACGCGGATGCGCGGATCCCCAGTCGCAAGTTCCTTGAGTATCTCCCAAGACCGGTCCTTGCTGCAATCGTCGGTGATGACGATTTCGTAGGAAAGCCCCAGAGGATCCACCGCCCCGCGGATGGCGCTGACAAGCTCCCGCAAATTGCCCTCCTCGTTGTAGCAGGGGATGACCAGGCTGATTTCAGGGTCGCTCATGCGTGGGGAAACCAGTTGCGAGGGTAAAATGGGGTGTGCCGTTCATTTTTTCCCATAAAACTCACGGATGGATGCCGTCACGGTATCCGCTGCCTCCAGGGTCATTTCACCGTGGATAGGCAGCGAAAGGATTTCCTTAACCGCCTGTTCCGTCTTGGGAAGTTTGGGAATGAATGGGAAACACCCCACCACGCCTGGCTGAAGATGGTTGGGCTTCGGATAATGCACGCCCGTCTCGATGTTTTTCTGCTTGAGAAAGGCTTGCAGTTCATCTCGTTTTTCTGCTCGAACCACATACATGTGGTAAACCGGCGTGGCCCATTCGCGCACGGGCGGTGTCTGCACCACGTTCTTCAAGCCTTCCGAATACCTCGCGGCAATTTGACGGCGGCGTTCATTGAATTCGTCAAGATGCCGCAACATCACCCGTCCGATGGCAGCATTGATTTCATTGAAGCGGACATTATATCCCGGGAATTCATGGTCATACTTCCCCTGGCGGCCATGGTTGCGAAGCATCCGCAGCCGGTCGGCATAATCTGTCAGGTTTGTAGTGATGCATCCGCCATCTCCCAGAACTGTGAGATTTTTGGAGGGGAAGAAACTGAAGGCCCCGAAATCCCCCATGCTTCCCACCATGCGGTTTTTGTACTTGGCACCCTGGGCCTGGGCACAATCTTCTATTACCCATAACCGATGTTTGCGGGCCAAAGCCACCAGTCGGTCATTATCCAGCGGATGACCGTACAGGTGCACACCAATTATTCCCACGGTGCGCGGGGTTATGAGGCTTTCTGCATGGGCCAGGTCCATCCCATAGGTATCGTCTATGTCCGCAAACACTGGCCGCGCCCCCAAATGAATGAGCGGTTCCATTGTCGGAAATGCCGTATGGCTGGGCACGATGATTTCGTCGCCAGGCCCCACTCCCTGGAGTTGGTGCAACAGGTAAACAATCATGGTCCAGGAACTGCCCAGCACGCACTGCGCAACGCCGGTGTGAGCGGCCAGCTCCTTTTCAAATTCCTGGGATTCCCGCCCGAGGATGTACTGTCCGGAGCGGATGGCGCGCAACGCGGCTTCCTCCACTTCTGCATTGATGAAACATTTGGATAACGGGATTTTGCTCATGTTTTTTGTGCGCCGTCCAAAATGAGTTCGGCCCGGGTCTTTCTGATGGGACTCCAAGCCAAAGTTGAAACCTTCAAACGGTGCGGGTTCATTTTCAGGCCTGCGGTTCGCAAAGACAAGGCTTTTTGCAATCGCCACTGCAACTCATATCCTTGAAAAAATTGAGCCACGCATCCAAGACAGCCGCCCAAAGTGCAAAGGCCTTGTTCCAAGGACGGAAAAATCAGGCAAACAGGCCAGGTGACCGTCAATGGCACCCCCCTTTTGGCATGCTATTCCTGAACCGCATAGAAGCGTAGTCGAATCGGCATGCAATCCAATTTGTCTTCCATAGCGAGCCCGACCATGGCTGATGTCCAGTCCTGGGTGTTTTATTGTGGCATGCTCTATCTTGCCGTGGGAATGGCTTTGATTGCCAGCGCCACGGTGCGGGCCTATTTGAGTCAGGAGGTGAACCAGGCAAAAATCAAGGATGGGCCACCCGGCCATCTCCTCAGGTTCCTTTTGTTTTATGCGGTATTAATTCCTATTTTTCTGCTGATGTGGCCGGTTTGCCTTCCAGCCATGATCGAGGCACGAAATAAAAACAAAAGGAACGCCAAGTCACCATCCGCAGAACACCAGGTTTGCCGGGATGATTCAAAGCCATGAGACCCGACGCTTTACGGCCCGGTTGACAGCCCTGCAAGGAGGGGTCAGCCGCCAAGTGAGGAGGGATCCCCCACGTTCCCCTTGTTGAAATCCACGTAGGCCTCCGTCAAATCAGCGGCATAAATCACTGCATTGGATCGGCCCAAATTCAGCCGGATATGCAGGTCAAATTCCGAAGGGGCCACGGCGGAGCACAAAGCCTGGAAGGAAGCATCCGTGGGCTGCCCGCGAAGGAGGCTCCACAAAACGGCTTTGGCACCGGAGGCCGCATATCCAATGTCAATTTTCTCCTCCACCACCTTGGCGGCAGAATACCCAATGGCGTCCATGATCCGGCCCCAATTGGGGTCTCCGCCGTGCCAGCTTGTTTTTACCAGGGCGCTGTTTGCCACGGAGCGCGCCACGGCATCGGCATCCCGCACAGAACGCGCGCCGGAAACGCGGACGGTGACCACCCGATGAACGCCCTCGCCATCCCGCACAATTTTGCGGGCTAATGCCAGGCAAAGATGATTGAGGGCGGCACGGAATTTTTTGTAGTCGGGGCTGGTTTTGGTTAGGATGCGATTGCAAGCCATGCCATTGGCGAGGATCAACACGGTGTCGTTGGTGCTCATATCGCCATCCACCGTGATCCGATTAAAACTCAGGGCCACCGCTTCGCGCAGGGCTTCCCGTAAAAGTGGTAAAGAAATGGCGGCATCCGTGGTTATAAAGGCAAGCATGGTGGCATGCAATCCGGAGGGAAGGCTGGCAGGGCGTGCTCCCGTCTCGCTCATGCCCGGCTGAATCATTCCCGCTCCTTTGCAAATGCCGCCAATCCGCACCTCCTTGCCTCCCAGCCGCAAGGAAACAGCCGCCTGCTTGGGACAGGTATCACTGGTCATGATGGCTTCAGCCGTGTGATCCGCATTTGCAGGATTCGATCCCAAAAGGGCGGCCGCCTCCACAATGCCAGCCCGGACATTGTCCATGGGCATGGGCATGCCAATCCGACCGGTGGACCCAACCAAGGCAAGGCCCGGTTTCAACCCAAGCGCCTTTTCCGTAAAAGCGACCATTTCCCGCGCATCCAACATGCCCTGAACACCAGTGCATGCATTGGCATTTCCAGAATTCACCACGATGGCCTGCGCCTTCCCGCGCTTCACTCGTGGAACGCAAATTTTGACCGGAGCCGCACATACCTGGTTGGTGGTGAACATCCCGGCCACCGCGGCCGGGCATGAGGAAAAAATAAGCGCCAAATCCCGCTTGGCCCCCTTGTCTGATCCCTTGCCTGTGCCCAGGCGCTTAATGTCGCAAAACACCCCGCCTGCGGAAAACCCCCGGGGGGCGACAATGGATCCTGGAATTTCCTTATATGCTGGTTTCATATTGAATTATGCGGACGGATTAAGCCGGTTGAATAACCACATGCTGGAGATTAAACCCTGGAGGCGTCAATTTCCAGCCTCACCATGCGAACATGCAGTCGTCCATGGGTATCAGGTGGGTGCGCTTGGATGAAACGCTGGGTGACGGCGGCGATCCAGTCCTCACGCATCTCTTGGGGAACTCGCTGGACATAGGGTATCCAAGTGGTCCGCAGCCAAGCCGCAAAACCCTCGGTTCCTTGGTAAACCGCATCCTTGGGAGCCAGGCGCACGGACCGGACTTTAAAGCCGTGACGCGGCAGCCAAGCATGGTATTCAGATGGCGTATGGAAAAAATAGGGGGTTGGCATTTTGCGGAAAAAGCTTCGCCATCGCTTCAGGCGCATTTCCGGGCGCAATGCCAGAAAAACATCGCGGGCATTGCCCTGCCCCCCGCATGAAATTAATAATCGTCCGCCGGGCCTCAAAATCGAGGCCGCTCCCTCCAAAAAGCGTTCATGATCATCCACCCAGTGCAGGGCGGCGTTGGAAAAAACCAAATCCATGGACCGATCCACGGGAAGTGCATCCCGGGACAAACATCGTGCGTCCAATACTGCAAAGAAAAGGTTGGGATAAGCCGACCGGTCAAAACGACCCTGTGCAAAGGCGATCATTTCCGGCGAGATGTCCGTGCCCAGCACCTTTCCATTGGGCACGGCCCGCGCAATTTCCGCCGTGATTTTGCCATCACCACATCCCACATCCAGCACATGTTCATCACCCTGCAGGTTCAAACCCGAGAGAAGGTCGTGAGCCCACACCGATTGAACCTCGGAGTGAGCCGCATACCCGGCGGCATCCCATCGGGGATTGGCCGGAGATGAAGCGGGGGGGTAGGACGCGGATTTCATTGAACTATTGTCGCTCCCATGAGAATTCTCCCATGGAGGAAACCATCAGGTCACACCAGGCCGGCAGTTTCCGGCCAACCGCAGCGGATATTCATGCTTTGGACGGCCTGCCCGCTTGCCCCTTTGGTCAGGTTATCCTCCGCACTCATCACCACAAGTCTTCCCGTGCGCGAATCCAGGCGCCAGGCCAGTTCCAAAATATTCGTGCCCGAGACGTTTTTGGTGTCGGGCAGGGATTTTCCGGAGAGCAGTCGGATAAAAGGCTCATTGCCATAAGCCAGCCGGTAAGTCTCCTGGATGGCTTCCGCACTGCACTGCGGGGTGGGTGCCAGATAGAGCGTGGTCAATATTCCCCGGTTAATGGGAATCAAATGCGGAGTGAACTGAATGACGACCTGCTGCCCTGCCACGAGGGAAAGCTGCTCCTCAATTTCGGAAAGATGCCGGTGCTTGGGCACGCCGTAAGGACGGACACTTTCGTTGCATTCCACAAACAAGTAGTCCAACTCCGCCTTGCGGCCTGCCCCGCTCACGCCGCTGAGGCTGTCGGCGATGATTCCAGTGGGCTTTACCAAACCGGCTTTCAAGAGGGGTATTACCGGCACGAGGATGCTGGTGGGGTAACAGCCAGGTGAGGCAATCAACCGGGCGGATTGGATGCTTGACCGATGGATTTCCGGCAGTCCGTAAACGGATTTTTCCAGCAATTCGGGAGCCGGATGCGGATTGCCATAGAATTCCTCATAAACGGCAGCGTTCTTGAGCCGGAAATCCGCACTGAGATCAATCACCGTGGTTCCCGCATCCAGCAGGGGAAGGGCATATTCTGCAGCCACTCCATGGGGCAGCGCCAAAAACACCACGTCCACCTGCTTGGCCAGCAGGGCGGCGTTTGAATCCACAAACCGAAGTTGAGGAGAGCGTGGATGGCTGGCAAACCGGGGGAAAACCTGGCCCAAAGTCTGGCCGGCATGCTGGCGCGATGTCACAGCGGCCAACTCCGCATGCGGATGGTTGAGCAGCAATCGCACAAGCTCCTCGCCGGAATAACCGGAAGCCCCCACGATCCCGACCTTTTTCTTGTTCATTTCATGGAATCCTAAAGGTGAATCACCCGTTCAGGCCATCTAAAAAATTTGCCGCATGACTGCACTCGCGAGGATGGCCATGCCAAAAAAAGAAACCCGCCGGGGATGCCGGCGGGGTGGTAAAAACCGGTTGTATCAGCGTTTGCTGAATTGGAAGCGTTTGCGTGCGCCCGGGCGTCCGTATTTCTTGCGCTCGCGTGCGCGCGGGTCCCGAGTCAGCAATCCCTGGGCCTTCAAAGGTGGACGCAGCGTGGCGTCGAACTCAATCAAGGCACGGGCTAAACCATGACGCACGGCATCAGCCTGGCCATTAAGGCCCCCTCCAGCCACGTTGACCCGAACATCAAATTTTTCAACAGCTCCTGCCACGGTCAGCGGCATGGCGGCCACGGAGCGCTGCGTTTCCAATGGGAAATAATTTTCGAAGGCGCGTCCGTTCACCGTGAACTTGCCCTGACCGGTTGCGATCCGTACCCGGGCAACGGCTGTTTTGCGCCGACCCGTTCCAAGAAATTCGTTTGTTTTGGGGGAAGCCATAATTAAAATCAGTTAGCCGGTTTCAGTGCGGAGGGATTTTGGACTGCGTGGTCATGGCTGGGGCCCTTGAACACTTTCAGCTTGGTCAATAACACCCGTCCCAGCCGGTTTTTGGGAATCATTCCCTTGACCGCATGTTCAATCAAACGCTCGGGCTGACGCGCCCGAACCTGCTCCACTGTGGCGTATTTTTCGCCGCCTTTCCAGCCGGAATACGTCATGTATTCCTTGGCGGTTTCCTTTTTTCCGGTCACGCGGACTTTCTCCGCATTGACCACGATGACAAAGTCCCCGGCATCCAGATGCGGTGTATAAACAGACTTGTTTTTCCCGCGCAACAGGTCGGCCACCTGCACGGCCAAACGGCCCAAGACCGCGCCATCAGCATCAATGACATGCCACTTACGCTGGTCCAAATTCACTTTAGGCAAATGCGTTTTCATTTAAATCTTCTTAAAGAGCTGATGATTCTAACAGCAGACCAGGCTTTGTCAACATGTCTTTTTAAGTAAACACGCTTCCAAAATGTCGTAAAGGTTCCTTGCACTATTCCAGGTATTCGGTAGTTTGTGCCTTCCACGATGGGAAAAATGGTTCCTGCGTGACCTTTGAATTTATGGCAACAGCAAATGATCTTCGCCGCGGAATGGCGATCAACTACAACGGGGACATATCGGTGGTGCTGGACATGCAGCACCGCACCCCAGGGAATTTGCGCGCGTTCGTGCAGGCCACCTTGCGCAGCATCCGCACGGGCAAATCCTCCGATGTGCGGTTCAGTTCGACTGAAAAAATCGAGCCCGTGCCCATGCTCACCACCAAGATGGAGTTCAGCTACAAGGACGGAAAGGACTACGTGTTCACGGATCCGGAAACATACGAAACAGTCACTCTCCCGCCGGAATTGGTGGGGGAAGCCAAGGATTTTCTGGTGGAAAACTCGCTGGTCACCGTTACTTTCGTCGAGGAAAAAGCTGTAAGTCTGGAGCTTCCATCCAGCGTGGTTTTGACGGTAACCGATGCTCCCGAGGGAATTCGCGGGGATTCTGCAAACAATGTCCAGAAGGCGGTTGTAATGGAGACGGGTATTACCGTCCAGGCTCCCCTGTTCATCAAGACTGGTGAAAAAATAAAGATAGATACGCGAACTGGGAAATACATGGAACGCGCCTGATTTCCCCGCTCCCCAATGGGAGATTCGGCTGCCTGTTTTCAAGCCCGCCTGGCCCGTTTCATGGCGGGCTTCTTTCTTGGCTTTTTTAAATGTTGGTGGCGGTTAGGCTAAGCGCTGGTGACAGCTTTTTAGAACCACTCTCGATATTCAAAAAGTCGGGTTTCTGAAGGAAACAAAATAGGATTCCCCAGATCCATTCAACGCGCCGGGAATTCCCCACCGGTTACCCAGGTCAGTGCCAAAATTGGCGCCATGAATCTCGAAATCCGAATCCATCAATCCCGAAAATGGGATCCATTCGCCTCTGATAGTGGATGAAACATCTCAAACCTCACTGCACCTTGGTCTAGGACTGGCTGAATGGTAGCAATTTCTTGAAGATTCTTTGCCCGGTTCCGTCCAGATTTTGATTTGAAACGACATTTTTTCCAGATTTGGAACGCGGGCAATGGTTTAAATACTTATTCATTGCCAAAGCAATGGTCGGCACCCATAATTTTTTGGCGAATTCAGCTGGCTAAAATTTAAACGTGACCCCCAGAGCCCTCTTGGCCAGATAAATGCTGAACAAAAGCAGCCAATTTGCACTCCAATCTTGGGCACGGCACAACGGGTAACGATGGCCTGTCAGAAAATTGAGGAATCTAAAGATGGTGTCAAGCGGCATAAAAACTTTATTATGAATGGTTTAACTAAAAAAATAGCCATATTTGTGGTGGTGATGGCGGCGGTGGCCGCTTTTGGCTGGATTGGTCGAAAGGCGTGGAAACACTACACCGAGCGTAATTTGATTGCCCAAGCCCAGAAAGATTTTGCCAAAAACGACCTGAAAGGAGCTGATTTGTGTTTGCGGCGGGTTATGCAGATCAATCCCATGAGTGTGCAGGGAAGTAGGATGATTGCCAATCTGCTGGATGCAGAGGATTCGCCTGCATCCATTTCCTGGCGGATACGGGTGGTGAAGCTTGAACCGGACAACGTGACCAACCGCTATGCGTGGGTGGACACGGCTTTGCACGTCAAAAATCTGCTTTCGGCGTCCGAGGCTTTGGCAAGTGTGCCTGTGGGGTACAAATCATCCGAGGACTACCACAAGTTGGCGAGTGCGGTGGCATGGAGTAGTGGTCGCCTGGAGGAGGCTCAAAAAGAGTGCGCTGCAGCTTTGCAAATGGATCCCACCAATTGCTCCATTCAATTGAACCTGGCCACCATCCAACTGGCTTTCACCAATACCGCCGTCAATGAGCTGGGGAGAGCCACTTTAAATAAGCTGACCACCGATCCCACTTTGGGCATGCTGGCTCTTCATCATCTTCAGGCAGATGCCGTGGAACACAAGCAATATGAGAAGGCATTGGGTTATTCCAGCCGCATCGTCACCAGGCCTGAAGCCACCTATGGCGACCGTGTGGAGCACCTTCAACTTCTCCGAACCACGAAAAGCGAGGGTGCAGATTCGTGGCTGGCCAACTTGGAAAAGACCGCCCAATATGAGCCTGCGAATGCCTACGCCCTGGCACGCTGGATGATTCTTGCTCAAAGCCCCGCCTATGCCTACCAATGGTTGTGCACGCTGCCCGCCAACACCCAGACCAACCTGGCCATCGAATTAATTAAAACGGACTGTCAGATTGGAATGAAAGACTGGAACGGACTGCTTGCCGCAGTGAATAGCCAGGACTGGGGCGCCCAGAAATCATTTTACAGGCAGGCTTTAATCGCCCTGGCCCAACGATCCCTCGGACAGGACTCGCAATCCCAGGTATCCTGGCAACGGGCATTGCATCTGGCCTCTGAGGAGCCCCAAAATCTGGCCTTGCTATCCCAAGTCACCGCAATGTGGGGGTGGTTTCCTGAGCGGGTCCAAACCCTGCAGGAGGTCATGGACAGGTATCCCGACCAAGCGTGGGCCCCCCAACAGTTGACAGCCCAACTCTATTCACAAGGCAATACCCAGGCTTTGGTGGATTTACTCACCAAAATGCAATCGGCCAATCCAGCGGATCCCCGATTGAAAAACAATCTCGCCAATGTCCTCCTTCTGCGCCGCTCAGACTTGGAAAAGGCATGCCGCCTTGCCAGTGAAGCCTACCTGAGCGCCACCAACAACCCATTCTTTATTTCCACCTATGCTTTTTCCCTGCTGGTTGAGCAAAAACCCGACCAAGCCGAGAAAATTATTGCCACCATGAATCCGGAGTTTCTCAAAATCCCTTCAGTGGCCGCTTATTA